>JAGQTL010000060.1 GCA_020439035.1 Leucobacter sp.
GGCATGCGCCGCGCCATCGCGCGCCGTCTCACCGAGAGCAAGTCGACGGTGCCCCACTTCTACCTCACGGCCGAGTGCCGGGTCGACGATCTGCTGGCGCTGCGCGCACAGGTCAATGCCTCGTCTCCCCGCAAGATCTCGGTCAACGACTTCGTCGTGAAGGCGGCGGCCCAGGCGCTCATCGAGGTGCCCGAGGCGAACGCGATCTGGGGCGGCGATCACATCGAGCGCTTCGGCACCGCCGACATCGCCGTTGCCGTCTCGACCGACGGCGGCCTGCTCACCCCGGTCGTGCGCGGCATCGAGTCGCTCAGCCTGCTCGCGCTCAGCGAGACGATCGGCGAGCTCGCCGGCCGGGCGCGCGAAGGCCGGCTCAAGCAGCACGAGCTCGAGGGCGGCAGCTTCTCGATCTCGAATCTCGGCATGTACGGCATCGACGAGTTCAGCGCGATCCTCAACCCGCCGCAGTCAGGCATCCTGGCCGTCGGCGCTGCGACGCAGAAGCCGATCGTCGTCGACGGCGAGCTCGCCGTCGGCACCCTCATGACGGTCACGCTTTCGGCGGACCACCGCGTGGTCGACGGCGCGCTCGGCGCGCAGTGGCTGCAGGCGTTCAAGCGCCGGATCGAGCACCCGCTCACTATCCTCATCTGACCACGCGCCACGCGCACCCACACGAAAAGAGATGGCAATGACCCGTATCGGCTTCATCGGACTCGGCAGCATGGGCCAGGCGATGGCGGCACGCCTGCTCGAGAGCGGCCTCGACGTGAGCGTCTGGAATCGCACGGCCGCGGCCGGCGACGAACTCGTCGCAAGCGGAGCGCACCGGCTCGACTCCCCGGCCGAGGCGTTCGACTGCGACATCGTCGTGTCGATCCTCGCGAACGATGCCGCGGTGCAGTCGGTGTTCAGCGAAGAGCTCCTCGCGAGCGCGGGCAAGGCCGTGCACATCAACATGGCCTCGATCAGCCTGGAGGCGGCGCGCACGATCGAAGCGCGACACGCGGCCGCGGGGGTGCCCTACCTCGGCGCCCCGGTCATGGGCCGGCCGAACCTGGCTCGCACGGGTCAGCTCAACATCCTCGCCGGCGGCTCCGCCGAGAACATCGAGGCCGCGGCCCCCGCGCTCGACGCGCTCGGCAAGAAGACCTGGCACGTGAGCACCGAGGCGGCCGGCGCGAGCCTCGTGAAGATCGCCGTGAACTACAACCTGATCCACGCGCTCGGCGCTCTCGGCGAATCGGTCAACCTGGTCGAGCGCGGCGGCATCGATCCGCAGCTCTTCGTCGACATCCTGTCGGCCGGCTTCTTCAGCGGCATCGTCTACCCGACCTACGGCAAGATCATCTCGTCGCGCGAGTACTTCCCGGCGGCGTTCAACGCGCAGCTCGGGTTGAAGGATCTCACGCTCACCGAGCGCGCCGCGGAGGAGCTCGACGCGGCGCTGCCCATCGCGCCCGCACTCCACCGCCTCTTCGACGAGGCCGTGGGCAACGAGGAGCGGCGCGAGGGCGACTGGTCGATCATCGCCGAAGTCATCCGGGAGCTGTAGCCTGGCGCAAAATGAGGCCGGTATCCAATACCCTTGATTGAGACGCCAGTTCGGGCGCTCTACGACGCAGCACAGGAGATTCGGTGAACCAGGACGAGTTTGGGGGCGCGGCTGAAGGCCGCCCGCGAGGAGAAGGGCCTCACGCTCCGATCCCTCGCCTCGAAGATCAGCGTCTCGTCGAGCCTCCTCTCGCAGATCGAGAACGGGAAGACGAAGCCGTCGGTCGACACGCTCTACGCGCTCGTCCGCCAGCTCGACATCTCGATCGACAGCGTGCTGGGCCTCGCGCCGTCGGCGGCCCCGGCCGGGCCCGAATTCAAGTCGCGCGCTCTGTTCGTGCTGCAGAAGCGCGAGGATGCCCCGGTGCTCGAGATGGAGAACGGCGTGCGGTGGGAGCGCCTCGCGGTGCTGCCCGGCCTCGATATCGAGGCGCTCCGCGTCACGTACCAGCCCGGCGCGGCGAGTTCGGTCGAGGGCCGGTTGATGCGGCACCTCGGGTACGAGCACATCGCGATGATCAGCGGCGAGCTCACCCTGCGTCTCGGCTTCGAGGAGCACGTGATCCGCGCCGGGGACACGATGGCGTTCGCGTCCGATCAGCCGCACATGTTCGTGAATCTCGGCACGGAGCCGGCAACCGGTGTCTGGTACGTGTTCGGGCGGGAGAGCCGGGCCGCCGGATCATCCGCGGTCGAGGTCCCGCAGGAGCGGAAGCCGGGCGAAACCCTGAACTCGGCGATCGACATCATGCACTCCTTCCGCGACTCCTAATTCGTTCCGGCCCGTCACCGCGTCACGAGCCGAGCCCTGCGCGGTGAGGTCGCGGATGGATGCGGCGCCGAGGAAGCCCATCGCGGTGACGAGCTCGTCGGCGAGCGCGGCGAACACCTGCTGCACGCCCCGCTCCCCCTGCGCCGCAAGACCGTAGGCGAACGGCCGACCGGCCGATACGAGGTCGGCGCCGTGGTTCAGGGCGACCGCGATATCGGATCCGCGCCGGACGCCGCCGTCGAGCACCACGGCCGCGCGGCCGCCCACGGCATCCGCGATCGCCGGCAGCACGTCGAGGGTGGCGGGCTGCCCATCGAACTGGCGGCCGCCGTGGTTCGACACGAACACCGCGTCGGCTCCGGCATCCACGGCCGCACGCGCATTGGCGGCCCCCATCACGCCCTTCACGACGAGCCGGCCGTCCCAGCGCGCACGGAGCTCGGCGAGGTCGGTCCAGCTGGCGCGGTGCGTCTCGTGCCGCTCCATCCAGTGGTCCATCTCGCCCATCCGGATGCGGCGGCCGTCGATCCGGTACGTTCCCCAGGTCAGCGCGGGCCCCGTCACGAGCCGCCACAGCCAGCCCGGGTGCAGCGCCACGTTCACCACATCGGCGAACGGCGGGCGCGGCGGCATGCCCGTGCCGTGACGCAGGTCGCGCTCGCGCTTGCTCGTGAACGAGACGTCGCCGGCGACCACGAGCGTGTCGACCCCGAGGTTCTTCGCGCGGGCGATGTGCTCATCGGTGACCGAGCGGTCGCTCCAGAACGCGATCTGCGCCCAGAGCCGCGATCCGGCCTGCTCTTGCACCTGCTCGAGTGAGCAGCCCGACCACGGGCTGTGCACGAACACGCTGCCCGCCTCGGCCGCTGCCGAGGCGATCGCGAGGTCGGCCCGCGGATGCAGCACGGTCAGGAGCCCCATCGGCGAGACGGCAAGCGGCACCGCGAACTCCGTGTCGAGCACGCGCGTCTCGGTGCGGACTTCGGGCAGGTCGACCAGCACGCGCTGCTCGAACCGCGCCTCGGCGAAGGCGGCCCGGTTGCGTGCGAGCGTGCGCTCATCGAGCGCCCCGCCCTCGAGGAAGTCGTAGACCATCCGGGGCAACCGCCGCTCGGCGACCTGCCTGGCTCGGTCGACGCTGTAGAGATTCCTCGCCATGAGCTGATCCTTTCTGGGTGGCTCGGGTGAGCCGGTGGGGTTTGGTGTGGAGCGGCCCCGCGGCCGCAGCGATCACAGCACGCGCGACAGGAATGCCCGCGTGCGCTCGTTCTCCGGGTTCGTCAGCACGGTGTCGGGGTGCCCTGACTCGACCACGAGCCCGCTGTCCATGAACACCACCTGGTCGGCGACCTCGCGGGCGAAGCCGAGCTCGTGCGTCACCACGAGCATGGTCATGCCCTCAGCGGCGAGATCCTTCATCACCGTGAGCACCTCGCCCACGAGCTCCGGATCGAGCGCCGAGGTCGGCTCATCGAACAGCATGAGCTTCGGCTTCATCGCGAGCGCGCGCGCGATGGCGACGCGCTGCTGCTGCCCGCCCGAGAGCTCCTGAGGGTAGGCGCCGGCCCGGTGCGCGAGGCCCACGCGGTCCAGCAGGTGCAGAGCCTCGGGCTCGACCTCGGCGCGCGGGCGCCCCAGCACCTGGACCGGCCCCTCGATCACGTTCTCGAGCACCGTGCGGTGCGGGAACAGGTTGAAG
>JAGQTL010000061.1 GCA_020439035.1 Leucobacter sp.
CCGGGGGCGCGCCGTCTGCCGGGAGCGCGCCGTCGGCCGGGGGCGCCCCGTCGGCCGGCGCACCCGGCCAGGCGCACTACCGGGCCTCGGCCCCGGCGCCGAGCCGCGGCACCGCCACGGGAGCGCAGCCCCTCCGCCGCGGCGATCGCATCGCCACGATCCTCCTCCTCGTGCTGGGCGCGTTCGGCGCCCTCTACTCCGCCACGACGCTCCAGCAGCTTCCCGCCAGCCTGAGCATGCTCGCGAGCGCGCTCGACATCACGGACTTCGTCGTCCCCGACGCGATCCCCACGCTCGGCACGGTCGGCGGTCTGCTCGTCCTCGCGGTGTACGCGCTGGCCGTGGTCCTCTCGATCCAGCGCCTGCGACGGGGCAGCCTCTCCTTCTGGGTGCCCCTCGCCGCGGCGGCGATCGCCTTCCTCATCACGTTCGCGTTCACCGCGTTCGCGTTGAACCAGGCACCCGAGCTGGTGCAGCACCTCGCCGATCCCGATGCGATGACGAAGCTCCTCGACTACCTCGGTGGCCTCGAGGGCGCTCGCTAGCACGCCGCGCTTCACCCGCTTCGGCGGTGACGCTACGCTGAGGGGATGAGTTCAGGCAGCGACGCAGCAGCCCCGGGCCCGCACGCCGCGGGCAACGCCTCCCGGCTCCCCGCCGGCGTGGTCGCCCGCTACGCCACGGGGTCGCTCGGCACGGGCGGGTTCGCCACGCTCCCCGGCCTTGTGCTCGTGTACTACCTCACCGATTCGCTCGGCGTCACCGCGCTGATGGCGGGGCTTATCGTCACCCTCGCCAAGATCTGGGACGTGCTGATCGACCCCGTGATCGGCGGCCTCAGCGACCGCGCGCTCGCGTCGACCGGCACGCGGCGCGGGCCGATGATGGTCGGCGCCATCGGATTGCCGATCGCCTTCATCCTCACGTTCGCGGTGCCGGCCGGGCTCTCCCCGCTCGCCGCGGCGATCTGGGTGCTCATCGCCTTCGTCGCGGCGGCCACCTTCTTCAGCCTGTTCCAGGTGCCCTACATCGCGCTTCCGGCGGAGCTCACCGACGGCTACGCCGAGCGCACACGGCTGCTGACCTGGCGCGTGATGGTGCTGACGCTCGCCATCCTGATCTTCGGCGCGGGCGGCCCCGAACTCCGCGCGATCTTCCCCGACGATCCGCGGCTCGGATATCTGGTCATGGCCATCGGTGCCGGCCTGCTGCTGTTCGCTGGGCTCGCGATCGGCAGTTCGATCGCGCCCCGTCGTGCAGCCCTGTCGCCGACCGCGCGCAGTGCGATGCCCGGGCCGTTCTCGCTCCGCCACTACCGCGACGGACTGTCGGTGCTGCGCGAGAGCCAGCCCTTCCGCGCGCTGCTCACGACCTTCATGCTGCAGGGGCTCGCGACCGGGCTCATGCTCGCCGGCGCGCAGTTCGTCGCCACCTGGGTTCTGCGCGACGAAAGCGCGGTCACCCCGCTGTTCCTCGCGCTGATCGCGCCGGCGCTACTCGTCGCACCGGTGTGGCGGATCATCGCGGATCGGCTTGGCAAGGAGCGCGTCTACCGCCTCGCGAGCCTCGCGTTCCTCATCGCGACAGTGGTGCTGATCGTCATGGTGTGGGTGCCGGGATGGTGGATCCTCGCGCCGGTCGCCCTGGCCGGCGCCGCCTACGCCGGCATGCAGACACTGCCGATGTCGATGCTGCCCGATGTGATCGGCATCGACGCGGCCGAGCGGCGGGCCGCCGGCAGGCCCGCCGACGAGAGCCGCGCGGGCATTTTCGGCGGGGTCTGGACCGCCGGCGAGACGACCGGCATGGCGCTCGGCTCGACCGCGCTCACGATCGTGCTCGCGCTCACGGGTTACGTCGAGTCGACCGCCGGCGTCACCGTCGAGCAGCCGGCCGCGGCGGTCGCCGGTATCGCGATGGCCTTCAGCGCCCTGCCCGCGCTGCTCATGGTCGCCAGCCTCTTCGCACTCGGCAGGTACCGGGTGCGCGAGCAGGATGTCGACGCCGCAGGGATCGCTCGGAGCGCGGCGTGACGCGCGATGCCGACGCGGAAGGCCGTTCGGCCTCTCAGGTGCTCGCCCGGCTGCGCGAGCTGCGCGAGCTCGACGCCCCGACGCACGGCGGACGCATGTTCGCCTACGTCTACGACTCGGGGCTGCCGGAGCTCGATGCCCTGGCGGGGCGCGCGGCAGAGCTCGCCAGGCCGCTGAACGGGCTCGATCCGCTCGCGTTCCCCTCCATCGCCGCGATGGAGCGCGATCTCGTCGCGTTCGTGCGGCGCGCGGTGAACGGCCACGTGCGCCGAGCGGGCGGCCCGGTCGTCGGTACCGTGACGAGCGGCGGCACCGAGAGCTGCCTCCTCGCCGTGAAGACGGCGCGCGAGCTCTGGCGCCGCGACCACCCCGAGCATCCAGGTCGGCCGCGCCTCGTCGCCCCGGTCACCGCGCACGCCGCATTCCAGAAGGCCGCCCGTCTCCTCGACCTCGAGTGGGATCCGGTGGCGTGCGGACCGGATGGATCGGTCCGCGCGGCAGACCTCGTCTCCCGGCTCGACCGCGATGTCGCGCTCGTCGTCGTCTCGGCCCCGGCCTACCCGAGTGGGACGATCGACCCGATCGCCACGGTCTCGGATGCCGCACTCGCCCGAGGCATCTCCTGCCACGTCGACGCCTGCTTCGGCGGGCTGGCGCTCCCGTGGTGGCCTGAGACGCCCGTGTGGGATTTCCGCAACCCCGGCGTGACGAGCCTCTCGGCCGATCTGCACAAGTACGGCTACGCGCCCAAGGGCGTCTCGGTGCTACTGCATCGCGGCCGCGCGCGACGTCGCGCCCAGTTCTTCGCGACGACGCGCTGGCCCGGGTACCCGGTGGTCAACCCGACGCTGCTCGGTTCGCGCTCGGCCGCCCCCGTCGCAGCAGCCTGGGCGATCACGCAGCGGCTCGGCCCCGAGGGCTTCCAGCAGCTCACGGCCGCGTGCGTGCGCGCAACCCGGCAGATCGCGCACGCGGTCGGCGGGATCCGCGGCCTCGCGGTGCTCGGGGCGCCGCTCGGGCCCGCGCTGGCCCTGATCGCCGATCCATCCGTGCCCGTGGGCGAGCGCGTCGATCCGCATCGTCTCGCCGACGCGGTCGGGCGCCTCGGCTTCAAGATCCAGCACCAACCGGGCTTCACCCAGGCGAACGGCATCCGTCTTCCCCGCAGCGCCCACCTCTCGATCACGCCCGTGACCGAGCACCTGGCGCGAGACTTCGCCGTGGCGCTCGCGAATGCGGCCGACGCCGTGCGCGGGCAGGGTCGGCCGGCGGTCGGGGCGCCGCTCGCCGCGCTCCGCGCGCTCGGTTACGGCGAACGCGGTCGTGTTCCGGGGCCGACCGCGGCCTGGGCGATCCTGCGCTCGCTCGGCATCCGCAAGAACACGCTCCCCGGCGATCAGGCCGGCCTCATGGCGCTCGTCGAGGAGTTGCCGGCGCCCGTCGCCGAGGCGCTCCTGGTCGAACTGCTCGGGCGCACCGGCGAGCCCTGAGCCCGCACACCCGCCCGCCCGTCCGGGATCCGCGATTCGTACGCAGAATCCAACGGAAACGGCAGACGCCACGCAGATCGCAGACGCTGCGCAGCACGGGCAGCGCGGGCAGCGCGGGCAGCGTTCGCAGCTCGAGCAGCGGCGGCAGCACGAACTGCTCCGGCGAACCCGGAGCCCAGCCCCCCCCGGTCCGGGATCTGCGATCCGTACGCAGAATCCAGCGGAAACGGCAGACGCCGCGCAGATCGCAGACGCTGCGCACCTCGGGCAGCGGCGGCAGAGAGGGCAGCGCCAGCGCCGCCCGTCACTCGGCGCGGCCGGCCGCCGCGCTCCTGACCTCGCCCGCGAGCGCCTCGCCGACCCGGCGCAGCACCGTGTCCGTGCCGCGCCGTACCAGGGTGTCGCGGTCGGATCCGCGGATCGCGATGTGCAGCCACTCCATGGTCGAGTCGAGCTGGCAGGCCTGATCGGCCGCATCCCGCAGGCCGCCGAGCAGGTCCTCGGGCACCTCGCGGTCGTACTTGTAGTAGATCTTGTGCTCGAGGCTCGCCCAGAAGTCCATCGCGATGGTGCGGATCTGCACCTCGACGATCGTGCGCACGGGCCCGCTCGAGAGGAACACCGGCACCTCGAGCAGCAGGTGCAGGCTGCGATATCCGGTCGGCTTCGGCTTCGCGATGTAGTCCTTGACCTGGATCACGGTGATGTCGTCGTGGGCGGTCAGCAGTTCGAACACGCGGTAGACGTCCGACACGAACGAGCAGACGACCCGGACGCCCGCGATGTCCGTGATGGTCTCGCGCACGAGCTCCGTCTGGAGCGGCACCTCGCGGCGCTCCATCTTCTCGATGATGCTGTCGGGATCCTTCAGCCGGCTCGAGACGTGTTCGATCGGGTTGTACTCGCCGGTCTGCGTGAACTCCTCTTGCAGGATCCGCAGCTTCGTCATGATCTCATCGATCGCGAACTTGTAGGGCATGAGGAACCGCGCGAGACCGTCGCGCACCTCGCGCCGACCGTCGATATCGGCGAGGTCGATCTGCGAGAGGTCGATGGGGCCGGTCAGCGGGCGGATCGCGGTGCCGTCATCGGTGCCGCGCGGCCGCGGGGCCTCCGGTGTCGCCGCATCGTGAGTACGCATCGTCGAGTCGGTCACACTTCGACGTTACCCGGTCAACCTGCGCGCCGTGTGGGAGACCCTGCGCGTCGCCGAAGGCCGGCGCACGGCTACTGCCGCAGATGGCCGCCGAGCGCACGGGCGTCGCGCTTGCCCGACGCGTCCTGCCGCAGTTCCTTCGGCAGCGAGAACACGAGGTCCTCCTCGGCCGTGACGGTGGCCTGCACGTCCGAGTATCCGGCGTCGGCGAGGTCGTCGAGCAGATCCTGCACGAGGATCTCGGGCACCGATGCGCCGCTCGTGACGCCGATGGTGCACACCCCGTCGAGCCACTCCTGCTGCACCTCGCTCGAGTAGTCGACGCGGTAGGCCTGCTTGGCGCCGTATTCGAGCGCGACCTCCTTCAGCCGCATCGAGTTCGACGAGTTGGAGGAGCCCACGACGATCACGAGGTCGGCGTTCGGCGCGATCTGCTTGATGGCGCCCTGGCGGTTCTGCGTGGCGTAGCAGATGTCGTCGCTCGGCGGATCCTGCAAGTTCGGAAATCGTTCGCGCAGCCGCTTCACCGTCTCCATGGTCTCGTCGACCGAGAGGGTCGTCTGCGAGAGCCAGACCAGCTTGTCGGGGTCTTTGACGACGAGCGTGTCCACGTCTTCCGGCGAGTTCACCACCGTGATGTGCTCGGGCGCCTCGCCGCTCGTGCCCTCGACCTCCTCGTGCCCGGTGTGGCCGATGAGCAGGATCTCGCGGTCCTGTTTGGCGAAGCGCACGGCCTCGCGGTGCACCTTCGTCACCAGGGGGCAGGTCGCATCGATCGCCTGCAGACCACGATCGGATGCCGCGGCCACGACCGCCGGCGAGACCCCGTGTGCGCTGAACACGACGTGCGCACCTTCGGGCACCTCATCGACCTCTTCGACGAAGATCGCGCCCGCCTGCTCGAGCTCGGTGACGACATGGATGTTGTGCACGATCTGCTTGCGCACGTACACGGGCGCGCCGTAGCGCTCGAGGGCCTTCTCGACGGCGATGACCGCGCGGTCCACGCCCGCGCAGTAGCCCCGGGGCGCGGCGAGCAGCACCTTTCGGTGTCCGTCGACCTGGTTATCCTTGAGAAGCCCGCGACGCCCGGGAATCCGGGGCACGGGAAGACTGACAACGGTGGATTGGCTCACCCCCTGAGTCTAGCCGCGACCACCTGAACTCTCTCCGAAAGGACTGTGCGATGACGCTCCCGCAGGCCACGCCCACGTCCCCCACGTTCGGCGCCCCGATCTCGCCGCGCGACTCCACCCCGGAGACCCCCTGCCGCATCGACACCCTGGGCGGCGCGATGCGCGATTGGATCGCCCGGCTCGGCACCGCGTGGGTGGAGGGGGAGATCACCGAGTGGAACGTGCGCAACGTCGGCACCTACGCCAAGCTGCGCGACATCGATGGCGACGCGACGATCAGCATCCGCATCTGGTCGAGCGTGCGAAACCGGATCCCCGCCGACCTCAAGCGCGGCGACCGGGTGATCGCCTGCGTGAAACCGGAGTACTGGGTCAAGGGCGGCGATCTCAGCTTCGTCGTCTCGAGCATGCGGCACGTGGGCCTCGGCGATCTGCTCGAGAAGCTCGAGCGCCTGCGCGCGCAGCTGCGCGGCGAGGGCCTGTTCGATGCGGCCCGCAAGCGGCCGCTCCCCTTTCTCCCCCAGCGCATCGGCCTCATCACCGGGCAGAACAGCGACGCGGAGAAGGACGTGCTGCGCAATGCCCAGCTGCGCTGGCCGAGCGTCGCGTTCGAGGTGCGGCACGCCGCCGTGCAGGGCGAGCGCGTCGTTGCCGAGGTGCTCGCCGCGCTGGCCGATCTCGACGCCAACCCCGAGGTCGACGTGATCATCATCGCCCGCGGCGGCGGTGACTTCCAGCACCTCCTCGGGTTCAGCGACGAACGGCTGCTCCGAGCGGTGGCCGCGGCATCCACACCCATCGTCAGCGCGATCGGGCATGAGAATGACCGCCCGCTGCTCGACGAGGTGGCCGATCTGCGTGCCTCCACGCCGACCGACGCGGCAAAGCGCGTCGTGCCGGACGTCGCCGAGCAGCTCGCGCTCGTACGGGACGCGCGCGCTCGGCTGACCGGTCGAGTCTCGCAGCGCCTCGCGCACGATGCGGCGCAGCTCGAACAGCTGCGCTCACGCCCGGTGCTGCGCGACCCCGAGCGGATGCTGCGCGAGCGCGACGCCGAGCTCGAGTACGCGCTCTCCCGCGGCCGCGAGCGCCTCAGCCAGCGACTGTCCACGGCGAAGATCGAGACGACGGCGCTGCGCGGATCACTGCGTGCGCTCTCGCCCCGACACACCCTTGAGCGCGGCTATGCGATCGTGCATCTTGCGGGCGAGGCGGGTGGCGCGATCGTCCGCGACCCGGCAGACGCGCCCGAGGGGACCGAGCTCGTGATCGCTCTCGCGCAGGGCAGCATCGCCGCCCGCGCGACGGCGCCGGGCCCGGAGTAGGAAGCCAGCGAAGATATGATGGAGACCATGGCCGCTGACCCGGATGTTGCCGAGCTCTCCTACGAGCAGGCACGCGATGAACTGATGCGAGTGGTCGCGGAGCTCGAACAGGGCGCCCCGACGCTGGAGCATTCCCTCGAGCTGTGGGAGCGAGGCGAGTTGCTCGCGGCCCGCTGCGAACAGTGGCTGATCGGCGCGAAACAGCGCCTTGATGCGGCCCGCCAACACGGCGCGGACGCGAATGGAGCACAGAACTGATGGCCCGTCAGCCCCGCGTGGTCGCCGAACTCGGTCGCCCTGAGACACCCGAGGAGACGGCCGCCCGCAAGGCCGAGAACTCGCGCCTCTACAAGGCGCGCAAGACGCCCTCGAACCTCGTGTGGGCGCTGCTTGTCTCGCTCGGCGTCGTGCTCATCATGGTGATGATCGTGCCTCGCGCCGAACCTCCGGAGCGGCAAGACATCGATGTCGCCCCGGTCGCCGCCGAGATCGCCGCCGAGTACGACGTCACGCCCATCGTGCCGGTCGTGCCGACCGACTGGGGCGTGAACCAGGCCGCGCTCTCGTCGAGCGCCGAGCGCACGGCGAGCTGGAACATCTCGTACGTGCCCGAGGAGGGCTTCGTGCGCCTCTCGCAGGGCTTCAACGCCGACACCGCGTGGACCGCCCGCATTCTCAGCGCATCGCCGCCGCGCGACACACTCATGATCGAGGGCGTCGAATGGACGGTGTATCGCAACGACGATCCGTCGGCGTTCGCGAACGTGGCCTACGCCCTCAGCACGACCGCCGGAACCGACCAGATCGTGATCTACGGCTCGTCCGAGCCGGGCGTCATCGAGCTGGTCGCCTCATCGATCGCGCCGCAGGTGCGCGAGATTCGGGATGCCTCATGACAAAGCCGGTGTACCCCGAGGCCGAGCAATCCGCCTCGCTCCCGACCCCCGCAAAAGTGTGGGACGAGATGCGCCGCGGCAACAAGCGCTTCATCACGGGCGCACCGCTGCACCCCCGCCAGGACGTGGAACGCCGGCACCAGCTCGCGACCGAGCCGCAGCATCCTCGCGCCGCACTCTTCGGCTGCTCGGACTCGCGGCTTGCCGCAGAGATCATCTTCGACAAGGGCCTCGGCGATCTGTTCGTCGTGGGCAATGCCGGCCAGGTGGTCTCGGGCTCCGCGCTCGGCAGCCTCGAGTACGCGGTGCAGGTGCTCAAGGTCTCGGTGATCGTCGTGCTCGCGCATGACGAGTGCGGTGCCGTGCGCGCGGCGATCAACAGCATCGGCCCGGACGCCGTGCCCCTGCCCGCGCACATCCAGAGCCTCATCGATGTGATCGTGCCCTCCGTGCACCGCGTGGCCGCCGTGGCCGCCGCGCGCAGCGGCTCCATCCCCACACCGAGCGAGATCGACGGTGAGGCGGTCGGCCAGGAGCACCTCCGCGACACCGTGACCGCGCTGCTGCTGCAATCCGAGATCATCTCGGACGCGGTCGCCGCCGGGACCCTCGCCGTCGTCGGCGCCAACTACCGCCTTGCCGACGGACTCGCCCAGGCCGATATCGTGATCGGCAATGTCACGCTTCCCGCTGACCACACATCGCGCCGCGCAGAGCACAGCGCATTCGAGACGAAGGACACCCCGTGAGCGACATCGACTACCGGATTGAGTACGACACGATGGGCGAGGTGCGGGTTCCCGCATCCGCCCT
>JAGQTL010000333.1 GCA_020439035.1 Leucobacter sp.
CCTCGCCGAGCGATCCGCCGAACGTGGTGAAGTCCTGCGAATACACGACGACCTGGCGGCCGTGGATCGTGCCGGCACCTGTCACAACGGAATCGCCGAACGGCCGGCTGTTCTCCATGCCGAATCCGTGGCTGCGGTGCCGCACGTACTTGTCGAGCTCGACGAACGAGCCCGGGTCGAGCACGGCGGCGATGCGCTCGCGCGCCGTGAGCTTGCCGCGCGGATGCTGCTTCGCTGCGGCGGCCGCGTCGCGGTCGCCCACCGCCTCCTGGTACTTGCGGCGGTGGTCGGTGATCTTGCTGGCCGTCGTAGGCGCGGGCGCTGCGGCATCCGGCGCGGCGAGGCTCGAGGTGTCTGCGGTCACGAGAGTCAGCCTAGCGCGGGTGGGATGCCGTTGATCGTGGCATTCCCATAAAGAAGTAGGCTGAACCATTGTGAATCTGGCACGAACGCGTGCGCTGCTTCCCCGGGTCGAGTGGCGCGCGGTGGTGGGATCGACCAACGCCGAACTGCGCGCCCTGGCGCTCGGCGGGGCCGAGGGTGCCCCGCACGGCACGCTCGTCGCGGCGGCCGAGCAGACCGCGGGCCGCGGCCGCGCCGGCCGCGGATGGGAGACGCCCCCGGGCACGGCGCTCGCCATGTCGGTGCTCATCCGGGACTTCGGCCGCGACCGGGAGGCGCTGCCGCTCGGCTGGCTGCCGCTGCTCGCGGGCTCGGCGGTGACGGCGACGCTGCAGCCGTTG
Source organism: Leucobacter sp. (assembly GCA_020439035.1). GTDB lineage: Bacteria > Actinomycetota > Actinomycetes > Actinomycetales > Microbacteriaceae > Leucobacter. Next base: position 744 of record JAGQTL010000333.1, read on the forward strand.
TTCGGCGCCGGCCTGCGCGTGGGCACGAAGTGGCCGAACGATGTGCATGTGCGCGACGAGGGCGACGCCGAGGCCGGGCGGCCGGGGCGGAAGCTCTGCGGCATCCTCTGTGAGGTCGTTCCGGGCGGCCCGGCCGGTGAGGCCGGGGAGCCGTCGCCCGCCGTGGTCGTCGGCATCGGGATCAACGTGCTGATCCCCGAGTGGCGGCTCCCGACCGAGCGCGCGACCTCGCTGCTCACGGCGGGCGCGGAGGTGCCGCGGCTCGAGACGTTCGACGGCCCGGGGGGCGCCGAGCTGGTCGACGGCCTGCTCGCCGGGATCTCGGGGGAGCTGCTGCGGCTCGTCGCCCTCGCCGAGGCGGACCCCGGGGCGGCTCGCGCCCGCGTGCTGCGGCACTCGCTCACGCTCGGCGCCGAGGTGCGGGTGCACCTGCCGGGCGACAAGGTGGTGGACGGCCGAGCGGTCGCGCTGGCCGACGGCGGCGAACTGGTCGTCGACCTGCCGACGGGCGGCCGGCTGACTGTCAGCGCCGCGGACGTCGAGCACCTGCGCTGACCGCGCCGGACGCACGGCCGGACCCGCGTGCTGCGCGGATCCCGCAGCCCGGATCCCGGATCCTGCTCCGAACCGTGTGAGCCGCGTGCCGGATCGGATAGACTGAGTGCGTCGTGACTGGCGTACAGATGGCAACCATCGGGGAGCGACACGCGCAATCGGGCGCACGAGTAGGCCGCTCGCCTGGGCCACACATCCTTGAAGCACATCCGCAAGGGAGAGCACCGTGTCGAACCAGTCCGCATTCTTCAACGAGCCCCTCGAGGCCGTCGACCCCGAGATCGCCGAGGTGCTGCAGCAGGAGCTGAACCGCCAGCGCACCACGCTCGAGATGATCGCGAGCGAGA
>JAGQTL010000062.1 GCA_020439035.1 Leucobacter sp.
AGTCGCTCGAGCGCAACGTGCTGCTGACGATGCTCAGCCGCATCGGCCAGAACTCGCGCGTGGTGCTGACGCACGATGTCGCGCAGCGCGACAACCTGCGCGTGGGTCGGCACGACGGCATCGCCGCGGTGATCGAGAAGCTGAAGGGCCACCCGCTCTTCGGCCACGTGACGCTCACGCGCAGCGAGCGCAGCGAGATCGCCGCGCTCGTCACCGACCTGCTCGAGGACTAGCCCGGCCCGCAGCGCGACCGGGCGTAGGCTGGAACGGTGAGCGCTGCGCCGATCGAAGACCTGCTACCCGAATCCATGCTGCGAGCGTTCCGCGAGCGCGCGCCGGGGTACGACGCGGAGAACGCCTTCTTCGCCGAGGACCTAGCCGAGCTCCGAGCCGCCGGCTACCTCGCGGCGCCCGCGCCGGCGGAACTCGGCGGCAGCGGCTGGGGGCTCGAGACGCTCGTGGCGGCCCAGCGGCGGCTCGCGGCGGCCGCGCCCGCGACCGCGCTCGGCGTGAACATGCACCTGGTGTGGGTGCAGGTCGCCCGCTTTCTGCACGATCGCGGCATCGACGGGCTCGACTGGGTGCTGCGCGAGGCGGCCGCGGGCGAGGTCTTCGCCTTCGGCATCTCCGAGGCTGGCAACGACGCGGTGCTGATGGACGCGGGTACCCGGGCGACCCGGGACGCCGACGGTGGATACACCGTGACGGGCGCGAAGATCTTCACCACGCTGTCGCCCGTGTGGACGCGGCTCGGCGTGCACGCGCGGTGCGAGGACGACGGCCCGGACCCGTACCTCGTCTTCGGCTTCGTGCGCCGCGATGGCGGCGAACTCGCAGCCGGATCGATCGAGCATCCGGGGGAGTGGAACCCGCTCGGCATGCGCGCGACGCAGAGCTGGAACACGCACCTGAACGGCGTGAGGATCCTCGCGGACGACGTCGCCGCGCGGATCACCCCATACGAGGCCGCCGACCCACTGATTCTCGCGATCTTCTCGTCGTTCTCCCTACTCACGGCCGCCGTCTACGCGGGGATCGCGGATCGGGCGCTCGAACTGGCCACCGCGGCGGCGAACCGCCCGGCCGGCGCCCCGGGCGCGCTCCCGGCGCAGCCCGACGGTACGACCCGGCTCGACGACCCCGACACCGCGGCACGGCTGACCGCGGCCGTGCTCGACCACAGGGCGAGCCTCGACGCGCTCGCCGTGCTCGCCCGCGACGTCGACGAGCAGCGCCGCCGCGCGGACTGGCCGCTCGCGCTCGCCGCCGCGCGCAACCGGGTCACCGACGAGGCCCGCAGCGCCGTCGACACGGCGATGCGACTGGTCGGCGCGAGTGCGTATCGCGCGGACAGCGAACTCGCGCGGCTCTCCCGTGACGTGCTGGCGGGGCTGTTCCATCCGTCGAGCTCGCGCGCGCTCGTGAGCTCGGTGCGCTCGTCGCTCGACGCGCGCTGAGGCCGAGCGAGGCGCTGCGGGCTCCCGCCCGCGTTCAGGCTCCCGCCGGCCGGTCGCGGGGGCTGCCGAACCCGCCGTCTCCCTCGTCGCGCCCGCCCGGCTCGTCGCCGCCCGGCTCGGCGCCGAGATCGGGCAGCGTGATCGCGCCCGTGGTCAGCGCTTCGTCGATGGCCGCCTCGACCTGCCGCTGGCGTCGCAGCCGGATGCGGCTGAGCGCGCGCTGCTCCGGCAGGCTCCAGCCGAAGCGCACCGCGAAGAGGCGCAGTACCGTGGTGACGACCACGCACCCGATGCCCGCGGCGAGCACCGGGAGGCCCGCGGCGAGCATCGCGAAGAGCACGAGGATGCCGCCCATCGAGGCCATCGCGTAGAACGAGCCGACGTGCATGAGCGCGATGGGAATGTTCAGCAGAATGTCGCGCAGAAAGCCCCCGCCCACCGCCGAGATCGTGCCGATGAACAGCGCGGGAACGAGGGGGAGCCCCATCGCGAGCGCCTTCGTCGCGCCGATCGCGCCGAACATGCCGATGCTCAGCGCGTCGAGCAGCGTGACGAGCCAGTCGACGCGCTCGAACAGCCGGAGCAGCAGCATGCCGACGAGCGCCGCGATCGTGACCGTGATGAGGTACCAGTTGCTCGAGAACGCGGCCGGCGTCACCCCGAGCAGCATGTCGCGCATGAAGCCGCCCCCGATGCCCGTCGCCACGCCGACGATCGCGACGCCGAGCAGGTCGAGCCGCTTGAACCCGGCCGCGAAGAGGCCGCCCTGCAGGCTCGCGACGGCGACCGCCGCGAGGTCGAAGCCGAGCGGCACGGTGAAGGTTTGATCGAGCATGCTCAGCGGCCTCCGATCGGGGCGGTCTCGGTGGGTCGGATCGGGCGCACCGCCGCGATCCGCGCCTCGACGTGCGGCCAGAAGGCGTCGGCCCAGACCTGGTATCCGCGGTCGTTCGGGTGGAAGGCGTCTTCGGCGAACTCGGTGAGGATCCCCGTGATGCCGCGGGACCGGGTGGCTGCGTAGAGCGGCACGATCCCGAGCCCGCGCGCATCCGCAACGCGGTGCAGGATCCGGTTGGCCTCGCGCACCTTCGGCTCGTTCCAGGGCAGGTGGAAGCTCGGCAGTTCGCCGACGAGCGTGTGGTCGGGCAGCGCGTCCACGATCGTGCTCAGGCTGCGATGGTAGGCGACCGGGTCCCACGACGCGATGTCGTTCGCGCCGACATCGATGGTCACGAGGTCGGGGGCGTCGCCCGACGCCAGCACGCGGCGCGCGGGCGGAACCTGCTCGCGGGCGCACGCGGCGGAGGTCGACCCCGTGACGCAGAGATTCGTCACTCGGATCGGGGAGCCGATACGCTGCTCGATGCGCTCGGCGAGCTGGCCGACGTAGCTGCGGCCGGGGGAGGACGCCCCGATGCCCTGACCCGTCGAATCGCCGAGCGCGAGGTAGTGGAAGTCGCCAGGTTGCGCGGCGCGCTCGCGCCACCACTGCGCGGCGATCGGCTGCATCCGCACCATGTTCTGCGCAGGGCGGATCGCCCACTTGGCGGTGCGCTTCCACCCGAAGCGCTTCGCGACCGGGTACGCGCTGAACGCCGCGATCGCGCGAAGCCCGTCGCAGGGGGAGCCGGCTGGAATCACGGGAACAGCATAGCGACAGTAAGAATAGAAGTGCCTGGT
>JAGQTL010000063.1 GCA_020439035.1 Leucobacter sp.
CGTCACCGGATGGGTGTTCCGGGCGCCGCGCAGCCTGCAGGTCGAGATGCAGGCGGCATAGCGCCGGCTACAGCTCGAACGCGAGGGGGCGGAAGCACTGCGCTTCCGCCCCCTCGCGTTCTCTCGATCGAGCGCCAGCCGACGCCGATCAGCCGAGGTCGATCCGCTCCCCCACGAGCACGTGGGACATGGCGGGATCCGTGAACTTCAGCTCGTCAGGTGCCATCACATCGCGATAGTAATCACTGCCGAACTCGTCACGAAGAGCATCGACGGACGCGAAGGTCACCGCTCCGACACCGTCGTACCGGGTCTTCGCGAACCGCGACGGCGGCGCGACCCTCGAGGGCGTGTCTTCCAGTCGCACCAGGCGATCCTCTGCCCCCGGCCCCGCGAGCGCGAGTCGCGCGTGCGCACCGACCCAGTGCTCGATGAAGTCGTCGACCCGCAGGGTGCGGAGGGAGACGGGCAGCACTGTCACCGTGACCGGGACCATGCCGGCGGTCTCAGTGCGCTCCCACACCACGACCGGCTCACCCCCGATCGCGGCAGGCCTCTCGGCCAGCAACGCGAGCCGCGGAGGCAACCAGGCGTCTTCGAAGTCGCGGGAGATGACCCAGTCGGCGGCGTCGTTCTTCCGAGTCCACCAGGTCTCGACGACGGCATCGTACGGGGCCGGCTGTGCCCCCTTGATCGGAGAGTCGCCGGCGAGAGGGCGGATCACCGAGTAGCGTTCGAGTCCCTGCGCTTCGAGCGGATCCCGTCGCTCGAGCGCGAGCCACTCCTCAGCGAACTGCTCGGGCGTGAGATCCGGCCGCCGGGTCAGCAGCACGGTCAATTTGTAAGCGGATGTCATGTTCGATGCTCCTCGTCGAGTGTCGCGGTGAATGAGTCAGGGATGCACGACGGTCGCGTGCAGGTCGAATTCCTGCGGCAGCAACCCCAGCTGCTCTCGGATGCCGATCAGAAGGTCGAGGCCGGCCGCTTCGACGGGCTGGAGCCCGCACTCGCTCAGCGGTGCCAGCAGACGGTCGAGGGCCGGGGTGCCGACGAGTTCGGCCCGGGCCACCAGCCCCTGCCCGGGGAACTCCGGGAAGCGATCCTGCACGCGCATGAGCTCTCTGAACCCCGCGGCCCGGGCGCGCTCGTCGAACGGCGGGCCCAGCAACGTCGCCGAGACGGCACCGCTGAGGAGCGCGTCGAGGCGCTCGGCCACCCCGCCGACCTCGAGCCACCGCACCGGCGCCCCGGCCTGCTGCAGATAGTGGCGGGCGACCAGGGAGAAACCGTTCGCATACGCGTCGACGCCGACGGGCAACCCCTCGAGGTCGCTCGCGTCTTCGATGACCGGGGCGGCGAACAACGAGAGTGGCGTAGTGGGCTCGACCTGGCCGAGCAGCCTGAGGTCTGCGCCCGCGGCCGACCACTCGAAGAGGTTGTCGATCGCGGTCACCGCGAGATCGAGCCGTCCGCTGATCAGGCCGTCGAGCTGCTCGGCGCTGCCCGGCGTGCGGGTCTCTTCGAGTTCCAGTCCGTTCAGCAGCCCGCGCTCCTGCGCCGCGAGGAGCGGCGCAGGAGGCACGAAGTACGAGATATGCACGGGTTCTCGGGTCTCACACGGGGGGAGCGACGAAGAGGTGCTCGTTGTCGGAGTCGTTGAACATCTCCTTGGTGATGAACTCGTCCATGTCGCCACCGGTCCCCCACTGGTCGGAGGTCTCCGGCTCCTGCACGTCGAAGATGTGCGGGTGCCAGGTGTCCTCGTCGATCATCTCCAGCTCGGTGGTCATCTCCATCGTGTTGCCGTTGGGGTCGACGAAGTAGGTGAACGTGTTGTCGCCGGCGGCGTGGCGGCCCGGCCCCCAGATCTTGCGGTACCCGGCCCGGATCATCCGGCCGCTGCCACGCATGTACTCGTCGAGGCCGCGCAGCTCGAACGAGGCGTGCTGCAGCGAGGCGTGCGGCCCGCGCGCGATCGCCATCGAATGGTGCTGGGTGTTGCACCGCATGAAGTAGAAGAGATCGCCGGCGTGCGGGTGGTTGAGAGTGTCGGAGAGGCGGAAGCCGAGGTGCTTCTCGTACCAGGCACGCATGGCCTCAGGCTGATTCGAGTTGAGCACCACGTGCGAGAGCCGCACAGGGATCGCTTCGCGCTCCTCGATCTTGCGGTGCTGGCGCACCTCGACGTCGGTGGAGACCTCGATCGTGCGGCCCTCGAGGTCGAAGAACCTGAAGCCGTAGCCGCCGCCCAGGGTCTGCATCGCATCGGGCTCGGTGATCAGCTGAATTCCGGAGCTGCCGAGCTGCTGCGCGAGCTGATCGACGGACTGCCGGTCTGCGGCGCCGAACGCCACCAGGTCGAGGCGCTTGTCGTTCGAGCGGCGCACGCGGGTGACGTACTGCTCCGGAGAGCCCTCGGCCGCGAAGTAGACGACGTCGCCGTCGTCGTGCTGCACGGTCAGGCCCCAGTGGTTCTTGTAGAACTCGATCTGCTTCTCGAAATCGGGCACCGCGATATCGAAGTGCCGGATGTGCGTGATCGGGCTGAATGACATGGCGTACTCCTAGTGTGTTGCGGTAATGAGGTTCGTGGTGTGCGCGACCGGCGGGATCCGAAGCACCAGCCGCTCGAGATCGGCGGCGGTATCTCCGACGCCGAGAATGTAGTGATCCGGGCGCATCACGACGACCCGCGCGTTCGCTGCGTCGAGGATCTGGTCGATCTTGAGGGGGTCGAGCAGCGTGACGGTGTCGGCGTCTTCATCCAGCGCCCTCTTCAGAGCGGGCGGCAGCTGCTCGTAGAGGGCGCGATCGGCGGCGACGAGGAAATGCGAGCCCACCATGTCGTCGAGTCGCGTGCCGTCGGCGAGGATCGGCTGGATGCCGAGCTTGCCGGCCCGCTCGTCGCGATCTCCCTCGTGCAGGCCGGGTCCGAGCGCGGGCGAGACCTGCACCGCGGATTTCTCCGGGTTCTTCCGGATGAACTCGTCGCGCCCCGCCGCAACATTGGGATCGAGAGTCTGGATGACGACCGCCTGGTCCGCAGCGCTCTCGACCCAGAAGGTCGCGTGCGGCTTCCGCTCGCTCTCGTAAGTGTCCAGCAGCGAGTCCTCCGCCGAACCGGCAGCGACCAGTGCCATCTTCCACACGAGATTGACCGCGTCGCGGATGCCGGCGCAGAGCCCCTGGCCGAACAGCGGGGGAGCCTGGTGCGCGGCGTCTCCGGCGAGGAACACGTTGCCCTCGCGCCAGCGCTGGGCGATCCTGCCGCGGAAGGTGTAGATCGCCTGGCGATCCGCGGTGAACTTGTCGGCGGGCAGGATCCCGCGACTGATCCGCTCGACCGCCTGCGGCGTCACGATCTCTTCCGGGTTGTCACCCGGCACGAGCATGAACTCCATGCGCACCCGGTCGCCCGGCAGCCTGAGCCAGAGAGCCGGGCGGCTGTAGCGGGCGAACTGGATCATGTCTGTTGCATACCCAGGAGCCCCGACCAGCTGACCGTCGACCACGAGCCACGGCGCGTCCTCACCGTACTTGTCGGTCTCGATGCCGAGGGCGCGTCGCACCTCGGAGCGGGCCCCGTCGGCCCCGATCAGCCATCGGGCGCGGAGCACCTGCTCGGTCCCCGATGCATCGACCGTCGTGACCTCCACTCCGCTTCCGGTCGACGTGAACTCTGTCGCGGTGACCCCGCAGCGCAGCTCGATGCCGGGCGTGGTGTCGATCACCTTGCGCAGCAGAGCCTCGATGTCGGGCTGGTGGAAGCTGATGTGATCGTTCCACGCCTGGTCTCCCAGGAGATCGGTGGGCGCGTGCACGAGCACTTCATCGGCCTCATTGACCACGTCGACGTCTTTCATCGGTATGGTGACCTTGCGGAACTCTTCGGCCACACCGAGACTCTGCAGGGTCCGCATGGTCTCGCCGTCGAAATGGACCGCACGCGCCGTCGGCCACATCTCGGTATCGCGCTCCAGGCCGATCGCCTTCAGGCCGGCACGCCCTAGGAGAGCGAGCGCCGTGGTTCCGACCGGCCCGCCGCCGATCACGATGACGTCTGCGTCAATGCTCATGAATCACTCCAATGTGTTCAGGTCCAGCAGGGTTCAAACAGGGTGCACCAGGGGTGCTTAGAGACCATGATCTCTACGGTCTCTGCTCCGGGGAAGACGATCTCTCGTATCCTCGGTATCTGATTTCCGAATAACCTCGGCAGGGTCCATGCCCGACCCCGTCACCCTGGGGGGTGCACCCGTCATGAGCAGGTCGCCGGCTTCAAAGAAGACGGTGTCGCGTATTCTCGCTATCGGAACTCCGGGTGACCTCGGCGCTGACGCGCTTGACGACTCCCCTCAGCCAGATGTGCTCCGCGTCGAGTTCGTGGTCCTGATGCCACCAGAATGCATCTCGCACCGGATCGAGATCGAGCGACGGCACGACCATGCGAAGACCTGGGTGCGAATGTATCGCCATGCGGGCGAAGCCCTCGGGCACCATAGCGACCCGATCCGTGCCGAGGATGAGCGCCGGCACCACGAAGAAGTGGGGCGTCGCAGCGACGACCGAGGGGTCGATCCCGCGGAAGCGCAGCTGCTGTCGCGCGGGGCTCATGCCCTCGCGCGCGGGTAAGGTCTGCACCCAGGGCCTGGTGAGGAGCTCATCAACGGAGGGCCGCACGGGCACGCCCGAGAGCGAGTCTACGAGACACACCCAGGGCTCCGGCTCGAAATCGATGTGCGGCTGCTCCTCGACGTATCCATGGGGCAGGATCACACCGTCTATAGTGCGCAGCCCGTCGGGCATGCTCTGCACCAGCCGCCCGTCGGCGGCCGGAAAGTCGAAGCGTACATTCGGCGCCTGGCGTTGCGCGATCCGGGTCAGGATCGGCGCTATCAGCGCCGTCACGTAGTCGACCGCCGCGATGGTAAAGGTGCGTGTGCTCGTCGCGGGATCGAAGCGGGACTGGAGGCTGAAGAGTTGCTCGGCCTCGGCGATCAGCCGCGGGACTGCCGAGAGCAGGCGTTCCCCGAGCGGGGTGAGCACGTGGTGATTGCCCCGCCGCAGCAACAGCTCATCGTCGTAGTGTGCGCGGAGCCGGGAGAGCGCAGTCGACATCGCCGGCTGCGACATATGCAGGCGTTCAGCCGCGCGAGTGACGCTGCGCTCCTCCAAGAGCACGCGCAGCGGCCGCAGAAGGTTGTAGTCGATCGCCATTGAACTCCTTCGCCGACGCGCTCCCCTGTGAACCGCCGCACCGGGGCTTCTCGATCAAGCTTTCCAGACCGTCTTGAGGTTGCAAAACTCGCGCTGGCCGACGGCCGCGAGCTCTCGCCCGAACCCGGAGCGCTTGATACCGCCGAAGGGAAGCTCCTGGTATGAGACGGTCATGCCGTTGACGAATACCGCACCGGCCTTCAACCCGGCCACGAAGTAGGCTTCCTCCTCGGCATCCCGGGTCCACACCGCGCTGGAGAGCCCGAAGGAGGTCTGATTTGCGATGCGCAGTGCGTCTTCATAGTTCGTCGCGCGGTATAGCGAGGCGACCGGCCCGAATGCTTCTTCCTGCACCAGGCGCGCATCTTCGGGCAGGTCGGCGATCACGGTCGGCGCATAGTACCAACCGGGCAGATCCGGCACCGTTCCGCCGGTGAGGATCGTCGCGCCCCGCTCACGGGCGTCCTCGACGAGGTCGACGAGGTCCTGGCGCCCTGCCTCGGTGGCGAGTGGGCCGACCTGCGTCTCGGGAAGCAGGGGATTGCCCACGACCAATTCGGACATTTGCCTGGCGAACTCGCGCGCGAACTCGTCGTACACGTCGGTGTGCACGATGAAGCGCTTCCCGGCGATGCACGACTGACCGTTGTTGTTGATCCTGGCCCGTACCGCGGTGGCCGCGGCGGTCGCGACATCCGCCGAGGGCAGCACGATGAAGGGATCGGATCCGCCGAGCTCGAGTACGGCCTTCTTGACGTGATCCCCGGCAATCGATGCGACGGAACGGCCCGCGGGCTCCGATCCAGTGAGTGTAACCGCCTCGATGCGATCATCGGCGATGACGGCGCCTACGCCTGAGCCGGGGATAAGGAGCGTGCGGAAGGAGCCCTGGGGAAAGCCGGCGCGCTCGAAAAGGGTGTCGAGCGCCAACGCCGCCTGCGGAACGTTCGAGGCGTGCTTGAGCAGGCCCGCATTGCCGGCCATCAGAGCCGGTGCCGCGAAGCGGATGACCTGCCACAGCGGGTAGTTCCACGGCATCACCGCGAGCACGACCCCTAGCGGTTCGTACCGCGTCCACGCTTGAGACGCGTTGACCTGGGAGGGATCGGCGAGGGGCTGATCAGCCAGGAACTCCTCGGAGTGCTTCGCATAGAACCGCATGGCTTTCACTGACTTCTCGACCTCGGCCACCGACTGAGCGATGGGCTTGCCCATCTCGATGGTGATGAGCTCGCCGAGCCCCTCGGCCTGATCCTCGAGGAAGTCCGCTGCTGCCCGCATCCAGGTCGCGCGCTGCGCGAATGAGGTGGTGCGCAGCTGCTCGGCCGCCCGGGCGGCCTCGGCGATTCTCTGCTCGACTTCCGCCGGTTCGTGAGGTTCGATGATGACTTCGGTCTTCCCTGAGGCAGGGTTGATGGTAGCGATCGACATGCGGGCTCTCTTCCTCGACGAATGGCTTGCGTGCACTCATTATAAACAGATACGATACGTACCGTCTTAGATTTTCTTCGACATTATGACAAAGGAGTGACGTGTGAGCACCGATGCCGCACTACCGAGCCGCCCGCTTCTGTTTCTGACCGACCGGGATGTCGCCGCGCTCGCCGACTTGCCCAGTGCGATCGCGGCGATCCGTGCCGCATACACTTCCCCCGTCGACGACGCCCGCAACCCGGGGCGCATCTTCGCAGACAGCGGGCGCGAGTGGATGCGCGTCATGCCGTCCGTACCCGCCAACGGCAGGCTGTTCGGCGCCAAGTCCATCAACGGCTCATTCGCCGACAGGCTCCGCGTGAGCTATCTGATCTCCCTCTTCGACAAGGAGAACGCCGAGCTGGTCGCCCTCATCGATGGCAACCGGGTGACGGGCCTGCGCACCGCCGCGACGACGGCGGTCGGCACTTCGACCATCGTCCCCGACAAACCCCTGGCCGTGGGGGTGATCGGCTCGGGCTTCGAAGCGCAGTCGCACACCGCCGCGCTCGCGCTGGTCGCAGACTTCGCGTCCGTGCGCGTCTACAGCCCCACACCAGCTAATCGAGAGGCGTTCGCCACGCGTTTCAGCGCAGAACTCGGCGTTCCCGTTACCGCGGTCGCATCGGCCGAGGCCGCAGTCCGCGGCGCCGACCTCATCCTCTGCGCTGCCCGATCACGAGACGAATCGCCGACCATCAGCTCAGAGTGGGTCGCGGATCATGCGACCGTCGTCTCCATCGGCTCGACAACCCCAGGTCAGCGCGAGCTGCCCACCGAGTTGATCGCCCGCGCCGAACTAGTCGTCGCGGACGGCGTCAACGAGGTTGTCAACGGTAGCGGCGACATGATCGCCGCCCGCGGCGCCGGCATCGATGTCGACGGCATCACCGCCTCGCTGAACGAGGTGCTCCTCGGAGAGCGGGGGATCAACCGCGATCACGGGGTGCGCATCTACAAGTCGACCGGCTCGGGCCTGCAAGACATCGTCGTCGCAGAGTCACTGGTCGACCTCGCGCGCGAACGCGGCATCGGCACCGAGCTGCCCATAGGCATCGTCACCGCTCAGAAGTAAAGGAAAAGGAATTATGGTCGATTACACCAAGGATCAGGCCCGCGCATGGGCGAAGGAGCATTGGAAGGGCGCCATCGCAGTCACGATGCCCTCCTACACGCCCGACTTCGAGAAGATCAACGAGAATGCGATCCGCCACGACATCCTGAAGCTCAAGGAGCTCGGCTTCGCCGGCACCCTCCTCGTCACCGAGCTCAGCGTCACCCCCGAGGAGAACGCGCGCATCACCGCCGTCGCGCGCGAAGCGGCCGGGCCCGACTTCCACCTCTTCTTCCACGCTGCGTTCAATACCCTCGAGCAGAACATCGCGGCGCTCAAACTCGCCGAGAAGGAGGGCGTCGACAGCGTGCTCATCTCGTACCCGACCGCGTTCTGGCCGACCTCTCATCAGGAAGTCTACGACTACACCAAGGCGCTCGCGGACTCCACGGATCTGAACGCGATGCTCTTCGGCCTGCCGGCCTGGGGCTTCGAGCGGATCGATCCGGCCGGCCTGCCCGTGCCGTTCGTCCGGCACATCCTCGACACGATCCCGAACATCGTCGCGATCAAGTCCGAGCAGGGCTACCCGACGATCGGCGGCATCATGGACATGTATCATCACTTCCGCGACGAGGTGATCATCTCCTGCCCCATCGAGAGCGAGACCATTCCGCTCATGTCGGTCATGGATTTCCAGTTCAGCGGTACCTCGAACACCAACTGGATGAGCGACTATTTCCCGAAGGCGTTCGGCCTGGCCCAGAACGGCCAGTGGGAAGAGGCGATGGAGCTCTGGTGGCAGGTGTCGCCCGCACGCGCGGCCAACGTCGCCATCCTCACAGGCTCGTCCGTCGGCACCACCGTCATCAACCGCACCGGGTGGAAGTACCAGGAATGGCTCGCCGGCTTCAACGGCGGCGCCCTCCGCGCCCCGGCCCCCCGCATCCCCGACCGCCTCATGAAGCAGGCGCGCGCGGCCCTTCAGGCTTCGGGCCTGCCGGTGACCGACGCGCCGGATAGCGAGTTCGTGATCGGCCGCACCCGCGCCTGATCACCGCACGCACGCTACTGCGCCGCACGGCCCCCTCCTCATCGGGCCGTGCGGCGCAGCAGTTGTTCCGGCGTGCTCTCAGCGCCGCCGGATAGTGCGGGCCATGCCTCGGTAGCTGGCGACCGCCGCGCCGTCCGCCGTCACCATCACGTCGACCATGGCGCGGAACTCATCGTGCCACTCGACCCGGGCAAGCGCTTCCAGTCGTTGCCCGAGCCGGCTCGGAGCCAGATAGTGGATCTGGGCATCGCCGGTCACGGCATACGGCACAACGGTGTTCGCAGCCATGGCGAACGCCTGATCGGCGAGCGCGAAGGTCACTCCGCCGTGCGTCATCCCGTTGCCGTTCACCTGCTCGGGTGCGACGGTGAGCGTCACCGTCGCCCGGCCCTTGCCCGCCTCCGTGATCGTAAAGCCGAACCAGCCGAGCGAGGGCTCATCCTTCGTCAGTTCCCGGATGAGCGGATCGACGACTCCCATCAGCCGATCCTCTCGATCACCATCGCCATGCCCTGCCCGCCGCCTACGCAAAGCGTCGCGAGCCCCAGCGTCTTGTCGTGCTGAGCCAAGGCACGGGCCAGGGTGCCCACCAGGCGCACGCCGGTGGCCCCGAACGGATGCCCCAGCGCGATCGCCCCACCGTTCACGTTCACCCGCTCGGGGTCGAGCCCGAGCTGCCGAACGCTCGGCACTACCTGAGCGGCGAACGCCTCGTTGAGCTCGACCAGATCGATATCTCCGACGGTCAGCCCGAGCCGGTCGAGCACCTTGCGGCTCGCGGGGACGGGGCCGAGACCCATGATCTCCGGTGAGAGTGCGCTCGCACCTGCGCCGAGAATCCGGGCGAGCGGCGTCAGCCCCAGCTCCTGCGCCTTCGCCAGGCTCATCACCACCGCAGCGGAGGCTCCATCGTTCAGCGGGCTGGCGTTGCCCGCAGTCACAGTGCCGTTCTCGCCGAACGCCGGCATCAGCCCGGCAAGCGCCTCCGGCGTCGTGCCCGGGCGGGGCCCGTCATCGGTCTCGACCACCGAGCCGTCGCTCCTGACGTGAGGAGCGATCTCGCCGCTGAACCAGCCGTTCTCGAGCCCGGAGGCTGCGCGCTGCTGAGAGCGCAGCGCCCACTCGTCCTGGTCTGCGCGGGTCGTGCCCGTCGTGCGGGCCACGAACTCCGCAGTCTTGCCCATTGCGATGTACACGTCAGGCTCGAGCCCGCTCTCCCGCGGGTCGGTCCACTGCTCCCCCGTGGCGAACATCGCATCGGCCCGCGCCGCCGCCCGCTCGTACCCCGGGTAGAGGTTCGTCGAGTTCGGAGGAGTGCTCGACGTCGACTCCACGCCGCCGACGAGGAACGCATCGCCATCCCCGGAGCGCACCGCACGAGCCGCGCCGGTCAGCGCCTGCAGCGACGAGGCGCAGAATCGGTTCACGGTCGCGCCCGGGAGCGCGTCGTATCCGCCGTAGACGGAGACACGGCGCGCGACGTTATCCCCTTGCGCTCCTTCCGGCACAGCCGTGCCCAGATAGAAGTCGTCGAGTGCGCTCGGGTCGATTGGAGGCGCATCAGCCAGCGCCGCCTTGACAGCAGTGAGGGCGAGATCTTCGGGCCGTTCAGAGGTGAGAGAGCCCTTACGCGCCCGGCCAAAGGGTGTTCGTCTGTAGGACACGATCACCGCATCCTGCCTGGCAAGTGGTTGTATCACGGCATGATCCTCCAATGCGCACATATAATCCCATACGTATCGTATCGCATCTATGGATAAGGGCTCCCGCTACCACAGCCGTCTAGATGGATGGATCTGCTACGAGTCTGTTTGATCCCGGGAACACACGTCCGGGAGGGTGAGCCGGAAAGATCAACACCATTCCGCGTGAGCCGCTTCAGCGCACGAATATGTGTCCCGATAGCCCGGGCTGCTCTGAGTAACAGCTATCGGGAGGATTGCGTGATTGCAGTGCCATCGTCGATGAACTCCATCTGCTTCAGCGTCTGCTGCATTGTTCCATCACCTTGGTTCCTTTGCAGAAATGGGGTGCGGTCGAAGATGAAGTCGCGCAGAGGACGAAGGAATGCCGGTATGTGGTGGAAGATCTTCCCCGTGAAGTAGGCCTGTTCCTTGACCGCTGTCGTGTGTTCTTTCCGGAAGTCCTCGAAACGCTGAAGAGCTGCCGAGAGCGCATCGGTGTCGAAGGCATCGATCCCGTTGAGCTCCTTCGCAAGGAAATACCCATCTTCAATCGCCATGCCGGCACCGTATGCAGCGTAGGGGGGTCTGCTGTTTGCTTGAGTCCGGGGTTTATGCCGCCAAAGCGACGGCATCCATCATTATGGTCTCGAACTCGACAGGTGTCAGCTTCCCGAGCCGCCGCTGCCGGCGTTTGCGGTGATACTTCCCCTCGATCCACGACACGATCGCGAGGCGCAGCTCCTGCCGGCTCCGCCAGGGCTGCCGATCGAGCACGTTCTTCTGCAACAGCGAGAAGAAACTCTCCATCGCCGCGTTATCGCCACACGCCCCGACTCTGCCCATCGACCCCTGAAGCCCATACTGCTTCAGAGCCTTCTGGAATTTCCGGCTTCGGAATTGGCTCCCGCGGACGCCCTTCTAAGTGTCAAGCAGCAATTTGTGTCTGATTGATCACCTCGGTTCTTGCTTTGAGTGCGTAGAACATTTCTCGTGCCAGGTAGCGTTTCACACACCTGAGCGCCTCCATTTTCGAGTGCCCCTCAGAAAGC
>JAGQTL010000064.1:0-5969 GCA_020439035.1 Leucobacter sp.
TCGCATGTCGCGTGTTCCCGTAAGAACACTTGGGTGGATCCTACGGGACTCGAACCCGTGACCCCCTGCATGCCATGCAGGTGCGCTACCAGCTGCGCCAAGGACCCAGGAAGTCGGGCGAATGCTCACCCGACAACCCTTCTAGCCTACACCATCGCCGGGAGGGTTGCGAATCGGTTCAGGCTCCGTCGACCGCGGAATGATGAACGAGCATGGGTGCGACGTCGATGACGGGGCAGTCCTTCCAGAGCCGCTCGAGTTGGTAAAAGTCGCGTTCCTCCTGATGGAACACGTGAACGATCAGGTCGCCGAAATCAAGCAGCACCCAGCGCCCCGCCTCGCGGCCCTCGCGACGGATCGTACGCACGCCGGCGACGTTCAGCGCCTCTTCGATCGCATCGGAAATTGCCTGAACGTTGCGCTCGACACTGCCGCTCACGACGAGGAACGCATCTGCCAGAGGGAAGAGCTCGCCGACGGAAATGGCCACGGGGCCGACAGCCCCCTTCGCATCGGCGGCACGCA
This sequence comes from Leucobacter sp., assembly GCA_020439035.1. Taxonomy (GTDB): domain Bacteria; phylum Actinomycetota; class Actinomycetes; order Actinomycetales; family Microbacteriaceae; genus Leucobacter. The sequence continues at coordinate 526 of JAGQTL010000064.1, forward strand.
CGGCCAGGGCGAGCTGATCCTCGATCGACAGTTCGGCTCCCCGCTCGCTCACCCGAACATTCCGTTCATCATTCCCCACACGAGCAGCCCGCCGACCACGACGACGAGCCCGCCGCCCAGCGAGATCAACACGACCGGAAGCTTGCGCTTCTCCTTCGTCTCCTGCTTCACCACACCACCAGTACTGGTGACCGCGCTCACGGCGCGCGTGGCAGAAACCGGCATGATGGGATTGCTCCTCGTCGGATCGCCGCCGAAACCGAGTTCGTCGAAATGGTCAGCATCGCCGGCATCGAGCGTCGGCGAGTGACCCCCGGTCTCGCCGAGCGATTTCGGCAGCGCGATCGATCCCGTGATGAAGAGTTCCCCGGTCCCGCCGAGCGTGCCGGTGAGGTCGCCGGTGTCGGGCAGGCTGGGGAGGATCAGTGCCGAAGTGCCCGCCGTGGTCGACGAAGTCTCCTGCGCCACCGCCCGCGAAATCAACGCATCGAAGTCGCCGCCGTCAAGCGGGGCATCCGAGGCGGGCGCGGTGGCCGTGCGCAGTGCAGGATCGTCGAAGACCGAAACGTGGTCGTCGAGCGGAGTGATGTCGGGGAACGAGTAGCTCGACTTCGCATCCGCGCCGTCCGCATCGCTCTCGTGAGCCTCATCGACGGAGTCCACCTCGATCATCTCGAGCTCGATCTCGGGTTCCGGCTCGAGCTCGACGATCGGTTCGGCCTCCACAGCAGGCGCGGGATCCTCGTCCCCTTCCCCCTCATCAGAATCCTCGGGTTCGAGGGCGAAGGGAGCGTCTTCCACGTGCGCGTCAGCGCCAGGCACCGCATCCGCATCAGCAAGCGCATGCAACTCGTCGAGGGAGAACGGCTGGGTGGCGGCCAGTTCGATGTCGGCGAGATCGAACTCGATCGTCTCTTCGCCCGCGGACTGCGGCTCCTCGCGCTCGGCCTGCGGCTCCTCGCGCTCGGCGCTCGGGGCGTCACCCGCACGGTCGTCGGCCGCGCCGTCGCGCAGCAGGTCGCTGAGGTCGAAGTTTCCGCCGGCCGGCTCCCCGAACGACGGCATGGCCGGCGCACCGAGGCCTGCGAGATCCGGGAACGCCGGCTCTGAGCTCACCGCGAGCTCGGGCGCAGCCGGCGCGTCGGCAGGCGGCTCGGGGGCGACGGGAGGTGCCGGTGACTCGGCCTCCGAGGACTCGGCCTGCGCGGACTCGGCCTGCGAGGGCCCGGCCGCGCGGGCCGCAAGCGCCTGTTCGCGCAGCTCGCGCATCTCCCGGCGCGTGCGCGGCTGCCCGTTCTCGTCGAACGGCGAGATCTCGATGTCATCCGACTCCACGGGCGCGGCGGCGATGTGCTCGCGCACGAGCTGCTCGGCGGAGTCGATGGTCGGAACCGCACCGGTCTCGACCATCTCGCGCAGGCGCCGTTCGCGACGGGTGAGCGGGCGATCCTGTTCGAGGTCACTCATCAGTCGTCTTCACTTCCGTTCGCGTACAGATCGTGCTTGGCGATGTACTGGACCACCCCATCTGGCACCAGGTACCAGACGGGAAGGCCCTGCGCGACCCGACTGCGACAGTCGGTCGACGAGATCGCCAGAGCGGGAACCTCCAACAAGCTTACGTGCTCGCTGGATAATCCCGAAAGCGAGAGTTCATGACCTGGCCGTGAAACGGCAATGAAGTGCGCGAGATCCCAGAGCTTCCCGACGTCCTTCCAACTGAGGATCTGCGCAACCGCGTCGGCCCCGGAGATGAAGAAGAGCTCGGCCTCCGGCATTTCCGCGCGGAGTTCCCGCAGCGTGTCCACGGTGTACGTCAGGCCGTCGCGATCGACGTCGACCCGGCTCACGGTGAACCTCGGGTTCGAGGCGGTCGCGATGACGGTCATGAGATAGCGATGCTCGGCGTCGCTGACGCCGCTCTTCTGCCACGGCTGCCCCGTGGGAACGAAGATGACCTCGTCGAGGTCGAAGCTCTGCGCGACCTCGCTCGCGGCGACGAGGTGCCCGTGATGGATCGGATCGAAGGTGCCGCCCATCACTCCGACACGCCGCGTGCGAGGCTCCGCATCGGCACTGACTCGGCGCGAGCGCCGTCGAGCGTCAGTGCGTTGCGGAGTCTTCGCCGTGCTCGCGGGCAAACGCCTCGGCCTTCTCTGCGTGGCGGTTGGCGACGTCGCGGAACGAGAACGTCACGGCGGCCAACGCGGTGAACAGCACGAACATGATCACGCCGAAAAGCGGAGCCGGGAACCACAGTTCGTTGACGACGTGGTGGCCGACCTCTTCCGAAGCGAGAAGGGCTGTGGCAAGAAGGGACATCAGAACTCCGGCATCCTTACGGTGAATGGACAGCTTCAGTCTAGCGGTTTCCCGAGCGGGCGCGCTCGCGCCGCGAGCGCGTTCAGCGGATCTGCCCACTGCCCCGCACGAGCCACTTGGTGCTGGTGAGCTCGGGCAGGCCCATGGGACCGCGCGCGTGCAGCTTCTGCGTCGAGATGCCCACCTCGGCGCCGAAGCCGAATTCGCCGCCATCGGTGAAGCGCGTGGACGCATTCACCATGACCACCGCCGAGTCGACTTCGGCGAGGAATCGCTGCGCGCTCGCGTAGTCCTCGGTCACGATCGCCTCGGTGTGATGCGTGGAGTACCGATCGATGTGCGCGAGCGCCTCGTCGAGCGAGTCGACCACTCGTACGCCCATTTCGAGCGACAGGTGCTCGGTGGCCCAGACGTGGTCATCGGCGGCGCGCAGATCATCGGCCAGGGTCCGGGCGCGCTCGTCGCCCCAGAGCACGACCTGCTCGTCGGCCAGCGCTCTCGCGATCCGGGGCAGCAGGCGCTCGGCCGCGTCGCGGTGCACGAGGAGCGTCTCCGCCGCATTGCACACGCTCGGGCGGTGCGTCTTCGCATTTCGCACGATCGCCACCGCCTTCTCCTCGTCGGCGCTCGCGTCTACGAACACGTGCACGATGCCGGATCCGGTCTCGATCACGGGCACGGTCGACTCCTGTACGACCGTCGAGATGAGGCCGGCGGAGCCGCGGGGAATGAGGACGTCGATGTAGCCGCGGGCCCGCATCAGGCGATTCGCCCCCTCACGGCCGAACTCGTCGACGGTCTGCACGGCATCGCCGTCGAGCCCGACGCTTGTGATCGCGCGCTGGATGAGCTCGACGAGCACGCGATTCGAGTGCTCGGCGGCCGTGCCGCCCCGCAGCACTGCCCCGTTGCCGCTCTTGAGCGCAAGCGCGGCGATGTCGACCGTCACGTTCGGGCGCGCCTCGTAGATCGCGCCGACGACGCCGAACGGCACCCGCACCTGCGTGATCTGCACGCCGTTCGCGAGGGTGCTGCCGCGCACGACCTCGCCGACCGGATCCGCGAGCCCGATCACGTCGCGCACGGCGCTCGCCAGGCCGCGCAAACGCGACTCGTCGAGGAGCAGGCGATCCAGCAGCCCTTCGGCCATGCCGCTCTCGCGGCCCCGGGCGAGGTCGAGCGCGTTCGCCTCGACGACGAGCGGAACGTTGGTCTCGATCGTCTCCGCGATGGCCGAGAGCGCGGCGTTCTTCTGCGCGGTCGTGGCGGTGGCGAGACTGCGCGCCGCCCGGCGGGCGCGGTCGAGGCGGTCGAGGAAGGCGTCGGCGTTCATGCCTCAAGCCTAGCCCGACGGAGCGCGTTCAGCGGCCTTCGGCCGCCGCCGGCGCCGGCTCGAACACGGTGCCGTGATCCTCCCCGGCGAGCACCGCGGCGAAAAGCCGCGTCTCGGTGAGCAAGACGCTCGTGCCGGCATCCGCGGCGAGCCTGGCCGCCTGCACTTTGGTCGCCGCGCCGCCGGTCCCCCAGCCCGAGCGCGTCGCGCCGATCTCGACGCCGGCGAGCGCGTCGCCGAAGGGCACGTGCGGGATGCGCGTCGCGCCGGCGATCGCGGGCGGTGCCGTGTAGAGCGCGTCGACGTCCGAGAGGAGCACGAGCTGATCCGCCCCCACGAGCCGCGCGACGAGCGCCGCCAGTCGGTCGTTGTCGCCGAAGCGGATCTCGTGGGTCGCGACCGTATCGTTCTCGTTGATGATCGGCAGGATCCCGAGCTGGAGCAGGCGCACGATGGCCCGCTTCGCGTTGCCCCGGTGCGTGGGGTTCTCGATGTCGTTCGCGGTGAGCAGCACCTGCCCCGCGACGATGCCGTGCACCGTGAGCGCGCGCTGGTAGCGGTTGACGAGGATGTTCTGGCCCACCGCGGCCGCCGCCTGCTGGGTCGCGAGATCGTCCGGGCGCTCCGCGAGGTGCAGAAACGGCACGCCGGTCGCGATGGCGCCGCTCGAGACGAGGATCACCTCGTTGCCGGCACGTCGGAGCTGTGCCAGCGCATCGACGAGATCGGGGATCTGCCCGGCGTTGTCGCCGCTCACCGAGGACGAGCCGACCTTGACGACGATGCGCGTCCCCGCGAATCGGGGCAGTCGGTCCTGACCCTGCTGCCCGGAAACCGTGCTCATGCGTCGTCCTTCCACATCCCGGCGTCGCGCTCTCGTTCGAGTTCCGCGCGAGCCTCCGCCTTGGCGTCCATGCGGTCGTGATATTCGGCGCGACGCTCCTTGTTGGTGCGGCGAGGCGACTGATCCACGCGCAGATCGGTTCCGCGCGCGCCCATCTGCACCTCGGCCGCACTCGTCATGCTCGGCTCCCAGTCGAACACGACGCCCGCGCCCGGACCGATCACCACCGTCGCACCGGCATCCGCACCGACCTTCACGAGCGCGTCGTCGATCCCGAGCTTCTGCAGGCGATCCGCGAGGTAGCCCACGGCCTCGTCGTTCGCGAAATCGGTTTGGGCGACCCAGCGTTCCGGCTTCTCGCCGAGCACGCGATAGAGCGTGCCGTAGGTGCCGCCCTCCGGCACGACCCGGAAGCCGCCGTCGTCGACCGCTTTCGGGCGCAGCACGATGCGCGGACGGTCGTCGGCCTCCGTGGCCGCCGTCCGACGGTGCGTCTCGACCAGTTCCGCGAGCGCGAAGCCGAGTTCGCGCAGGCCGGCGTGCGACACCGTGGAGATCTCGAACACCCGGTATCCGAGCGCCTCGAGGTCGGGGCGGACGAAGGCCGCGAGCTCCGCGGCCTCGGGCACGTCGATCTTGTTGAGCGCGATGAGCTGCGGGCGCTCGAGCAGGGGCAGCTGCCCTTCGGGCACCGGGTACGCGGCCAGTTCGCGCCGGATCACCTCGAGGTCGGAGAGCGGATCGCGGCCGGGCTCGAGCGTGGCGCAGTCGAGCACGTGCAGGAGTGCGCTGCACCGTTCGACGTGCCGCAGGAAGTCGAGGCCGAGGCCCTTGCCCTCGCTCGCCCCCTCGATCAGGCCGGGGACGTCGGCGACGGTGAAGCGGTGATCGGCCACCTGCACCACCCCGAGGTTCGGGTGCAGGGTCGTGAACGGGTAGTCGGCG
>JAGQTL010000064.1:6026-6158 GCA_020439035.1 Leucobacter sp.
TAGCCGACGAGCGCGACGTCGGCGATCGTCTTGAGCTCGAGCGTGAGGGATCCCGCCCAGCCCTCGGTGCCCAGCAGGGCGAAACCGGGAGCCTTGCGCTTCGTGCTCGCGAGCGCGGCGTTGCCGAGGCCG
>JAGQTL010000065.1 GCA_020439035.1 Leucobacter sp.
ACGGCGCACTACGCGATGGGCGGCATCCCCACGACGAACGACGCCGAGGTGCTGATGGACAACGAGACGATCGTGCCCGGCATGTATGCGGCGGGCGAGTGCGCCTGCGTCTCGGTGCACGGCTCGAACCGCCTCGGCACGAACTCGCTGCTCGACATCAACGTCTTCGGTAAGCGTGCCGGCAACGCCGCGGCCGATTACGCGAACGCGGCGTCGTTCACCGATCTGCCCGAAGATCCGGCGAAGGAGGTCCGCGAGCTCGTCGAGGGCCTGCGCGCCGGCACCGGCACGGAGCGCGTGGCCGACATCCGCCGCCAGCTGCAGGAGGCCATGGACCGCGGGGCGCAGGTGTTCCGCACCGAGGAGTCGCTGACCGAGGTGCTCGGCGTGATCCACGATCTGCGGGTGCGCTACAAGAACGTCGAGGTGCAGGATCGCGGCAAGCGCTTCAACACCGATCTGCTCGAGGCCATCGAGCTCGGGTTCCTGCTCGATCTCGCAGAGGTGCTCGTGTTCGCGGCGCGCAACCGCAAGGAGAGCCGTGGCGGGCACATGCGCGACGACTTCCCGAACCGCGACGACGAGAACTACCTCAAGCACACGATGGCGTATCTCACCGGCGACCCGCACTCGGCCGACCCCGACGACCACATCACGCTCGACTGGAAGCCGGTCGTGTTCACGAAGAATGAGCAAGGCGAGTTGCGTTACCCGCCACTGGAGAGGAAGTACTAGGCAATGTCCACCGTCACTTCGACGGCTCCCGGCACACCTGCGGAGGAAGCCGGGCTCAAGCCGTTCAACGTCACGTTCCTCGTGCGCCGTTACGACCCCGAATCGGGCCGCGAAGCGCACTGGGAGGACTTCGACGTTGAGATGTATCCGACTGATCGGGTGCTCGATGCGCTGCACAAGATCAAATGGGATCAAGACGGGTCACTCGCCTTCCGCCGCTCCTGCGCGCACGGGATCTGCGGATCCGACGCGATGCGCATCAACGGCAAGAACCGCCTCGCCTGCAAGACGCTGATCAAGGATCTCGATATCTCGAAGCCGATCTACATCGAGGCGATCAAGGGCTTGCCGCTCGAGAAGGATCTCATCGTCGACATGGAGCCGTTCTTCGCGGCGTTCCGCAAGGTCAACCCGTTCCTGATGCCGAACTCGGCGCCGCCCGAGAAGGGCAAGGAGCGTCTGCAGACCATCGAGCAGCGCGAGCGCTTCGACGACACCACNNAGTGCATCCTGTGCGCGGCGTGCACGAGCTCCTGCCCGGTCTTCTGGACCGACGGCCAGTACTTCGGCCCGGCCGCCATCGTCAACGCGCATCGCTTCATCTTCGATTCGCGCGACGACAACGCACAGGTGCGACTCGACATCCTGAACGACACCGAGGGCGTGTGGCGCTGCCGCACGACCTTCAACTGCACGGACGCCTGCCCGCGCGGCATCCAGGTGACGCAGGCGATCGCCGAGGTGAAGGCAGCGATCCGCACCGGGAAGACCGACTGAGTCCAGGCGTCGAGCCCGCGCGGCGCGCGGGCTCGCGCGTGCGCCGGATCGCCCTGAGCCGGATCGGCGGCCCGGCGGCCGCGCGTCGCCTAGACTCGACGTCATGACGACCCGCGGCGCCCCGGACCCGCTCGGCCGGGTCCGAGCAGCGTGGCAGTGGGCGCAGCGGACGCGCCCCTGGCGGGCCTTCTCGCACTTCACCGACGTCGGGGGCAACGTGCTCGCGGCGGGGATGAGCTATCAGGCGGTGTTCGCGGTGTTCGCGGCGCTCTGGGTGGGGTTCGGGGCATTCGGCACGTGGTTGAGCGGTCGCGCCGACCTGCTCGCATCGCTCGTGGAGCAGATCAACCACCTCGTGCCCGGCCTGCTGGGCGAGGGGGACGACGCGATCGTGTCGCTCTCGGCGCTGCTGAGCCAGCGCACGCTGAGCTGGGCGAGCGTGATCGCGGGGGCCTCGCTGCTCTGGGTGACGCTCTCGTGGTTCACGGGGACCCGCCGGGCGATCCGCATCATCTTCGGGCTGGAGGTCAAGCAGTACCGCAACGCGATCGTGCTGAAGCTGCGCGACTTCCTGCTCGCCGTGCTCTTCTTCGTCGCGCTCCTCGTCTCCGCGGCATTGACGGTGGCGAGCACCAACCTCACCGACGTGCTGTTCGACTGGCTCGGCATCAGCGCCGACAACTGGCTGCTCGGAGGCCTCGGCCTCGCGGTCCGCTACGGCGCGATGTATGTCTTCGACGTGCTGCTGCTGCTCGCGATCCACTGGTGGCTCGCCGAGGTCCGCGTGCCGCGCTGGCCGCTGCTGCGCGGGTGCGCGCTCGGCGGCGCCGCGCTGTTCTGCCTGAAGCTGCTCGGCGCACTCCTGCTCGGCGGCGCCTCGAGCAACCCTCTGCTGGCCTCGTTCGCGGTCATCATCGGCCTGCTCATCTGGTTCAACCTCGTCTGCCGCGCGCTGCTGCTCACCGCCGCCTGGATCGCGGCGGGCCGGGACCGCGCACTCGGCCTGCCGGCGATCGCCTGACGCGCGGATCACGCGGATCGTGTCTGCCGCGCCGGGGCCGCCACGGCGGCCGCGACGGCCGGTGTCAGCCGAGCAGTTCGGCGATGACAGCGGGCAGGGCCAGAGCGACGTCGAGCGCCACAATCGGTGCCCGCCCGCCCCGGCTCGCGTGCCGGGCAGCGAGATCGTGCAGCAGGGCCGCACTCGCGGCGAGCGGACCGAACGACTCGGGGTCGTCGCGCAGGGCGCCCGCGTGCGTGGCGGCGAGCGCCCCGAGGATGCCTGCGAGCACATCGCCCGTGCCCGCCGTGGCGAGCCAGGGCGTGGCGGGGCCGACCGCCGCGGTGAATCCGCCCGGCGTCGCGACCGTGCTGACCGACCCCTTGAGGAGCACGGTCGCACCCAGCCGTTCCGCGAGGGCGGGTGCGGCGTCCGCCGCATCGGGGGCGGATTCGCCGAGCCCGGCGGCGCGCCAGAGGCCGAGGAACTCGCCGGCGTGCGGCGTGATCGCGGTCGGTGCGTGGATGCGCGCCGCGGGATCCGCCAGCTCGGGCAGAGCTCCGGCGTCGACCACGAGCGGCGCGTCACCGGCGAAGAGCGCGTGCAGGGCCTCACGCTCGACGAAGGAGCGCGACGCCGGATCCGTGCCCGATCCGGTCAGCCAGGCATCGCACCGGGCGGCGCGGGCGGCGTCGCCGCCGGCGAACACCGTCTCGGGGCGCGCGGCGAGCACCGCGGCCGCGGGCGCGGGCAGGCCGAGACCGGGCAGCGCGTCTCCGAGGGGCGGAACGTAGCGCACCATGCCGACGCCCGCGCGCCAGGCGGCCTCGACGCCCAGCACGGCGGCGCCGGGATACTCGGCGGAGCCGGTGCGGACGCCGAGCACCCCGCGTCGGTACTTGTCGGAGCTCGCGGCCGGGGTCGCGATGCACGCGGCGGCCTGCGCGGGGGACCAGGGGGTGATCATTGCTCGGCTCCCGTCAGGTAGTCGCGCGCGGCGGCCTCGATGGCCGCGAGCGCTGCGGAGGTTTGCGCGCGCCGTTCCGCGACCGACCCGGCCTCGCTGAACGCGTCAAGGTAGATCTTCAGCTTCGGCTCGGTGCCGCTCGGGCGGATCATCACGCGAGACCCGTCCGCGAGATCGTAGGCGAGCAGGTTCGTCGGCGCCGGCGCGAGCCCGGGAGAGCGGAAGTCGCGGGCGCGCGTCACGGCGATGCCGCCGAAGCCCGTCGGCGGATGCGCGCGGATCCGCTCGGCGAGCGTCTCCGCCTCGGCCATCCGCTCGCGCCGCACGACGATCTGCGCGCTGGCGTAGAGGCCGATGCGCTCGCTCAGCGCGTCGAGCTCCTGCCAGACGGTGCGGCCGGCGGCGTGCAGGTCACGGAGCATGGCGAGGGCCTCCGCGGCCGCGGAGACGCCGTCCTTGTCGCCGACGACGGCGGGCGTGGTGAGGTAGCCGATCGACTCCTCGTAGCCGAAGATGAGGCCCGGCACGCGGGCGACCCACTTGAAGCCTGGCAGGGTCTCGGCGTGGGCGAGCCCGTAGTGGCGGGCGAGCGCGCCGAGGGCGGGGGAGCTGACGAGCGTGCTGGCGAGTGCGCCGGTCGGCTTGCGCTGCTCGCGCGCTGCCGTGAGAAGCTCCTGCTCGGCGGCCCGCTGGCCGAGCAGGAGCCCGAGCTCGTTGCCGTTCAGCTGCCGGTATCCGTTCGGGGATGCGGGATGCCGGGCGGCGAGGGCGAGGCGATCGGCATCGGGATCGTTCGCGAGCACGTAGGGGGCGCCGCATTCCTCCGCCAGCGCGTAGGCGAGGTCGAGCGCGCCGGGCTCCTC
>JAGQTL010000066.1 GCA_020439035.1 Leucobacter sp.
CATGAGCACCACCCCGGCCAGCGGGTCACTGATCGAGGACAGGTCCCCATCGATCGGGGCGGCGACCTGCGTGATCGCGACCAGGAACATCACGACCAGCACGAGCTTGGAACAGATCAGCGCGACCACGAACATCGCCCACTTGCTGATCCACCCCCTCGTGGCGTCCCACGAGGAGCCCGACAGGGCCAGGGGTGCGAACACGATCGCGACCAGCAGCAGGGCTTTGCGGATGAGGAGGGAGAACCACAGGATGAAGATCGCTGCGATCATCAGGCCGGCGAGGAAGATCGTGAGCAATGCGCCTGCGCCGCCGGCGACTGAGGTGATGGTGACGGCGCCGATGAGGAGGGCGAGCCGGTCGCCCATGCTCTCGATGGTCTGCCCGGTGGCCTGGATGATGCCGACGCAGAGCCGGTCGGTGATCTCAAGGAGGAGCGCGGTGCAGGTGATGAGCACGAACGACCCCAGCACCGATTTGGCGACTCCGGTGGCCGCGCGGGTGAGCGCGGAGGGGTCGCGGCGGGCGAGCCCTGCGATGAGCTGGAAGCAGAAGAACAGCAGCGTCACGAGCACGGCGATGCCGAACAGGATGTTGTAGACCTTCACGTACCCGTCACTGGTGACATCGACCGAGGTCGTGGTGGAGAAGACCTCCCACATGCCCTGGAACAGGGTGGAGACTCCGAGGCCCATCGCCGACGCGATCCACCCGAAGAAGAGCCCAGCGGGTCCTTCACCGATCGTCGTGCAGACTGTTGAGATGCCGGGGATGTCGCAGATACTCACCCTGAACCACCACCGGCTAGTTGACGGCCTGGCCGACGGTCCAGAAGAAGTTGATCAGCGTGACCGCCGCCCCGCACAGCACCGCCGCACCGCAGGACACGAGCACGCCCGTCTTCCCGCGCGAGGCGAGGTGGGGGTTTGAGGAGTTCGCGCCGAGACCCCAGACGATTGCGGAGACGATCAGCGCAAGGACGCTGAGAATCAATCCCACGGTCATCACGGCGCCCACGATGTCGCGCAGTTGCGCGATCCCCGGAAGCCCGTCGCTGTTCGGGTCGATATCGATCATGGTGAGAGTGCTCCTGCCAGTCAAAGGTGGGTGGACGCGAACCGTCCGATAAGCAGGTGCACCACAGCCCACCGGCGGCCGATTCCCGTCGGGGTCGGCCGCAACCGCGCGTTCCAGCGCAGAAACGGGGCACCGCGAGCAAGCGGCCCGCCCCGGGCCTCAGATGTGGTCGCCGATGGTGAGGAGGAAGTTGGTCCAGGCGATGCCGGCACCGGCGAGGGCTGCGGTGCCGAGGGCGACGAAGACGCCGACGCGGGCTTTCTGCGCTATGTAGGGGTTCCCGGTCGAGGACGATACTGCCCATACGATGGCGGAGACGATGAGGGTGAGCACGGCGCCGATGAGGACGATCGTGAGGAGCGCACCGATCACGGACGCGAGCTCACTGGATGCGCCGACGGCTCCGAAGTCGGGAAACACGTTCACCGTTGGCCTCCCAGGTTCGCCCGGCATCCCGGCGCGGTCATGCTGGTGCCGTCGCTCGGGACGGCCCCGTGCTGGGTCAGCCATTCGACGGCGTTGACAGGCGGTTGCCCCTGCCCGCCGGGGTGGATCTCGAGGTGGAGGTGGGGGCCGGTGGAGCGGCCGGAGGAGCCGACATCGGCGATGTGCTGCCCGGCCGCCACGGTCTCGCCGGCGGTGACGTAGATGCCGTCGCGCCACATATGCACGTAGTAGGAGGCGACCCTGGCGCCCTTGACGGTGTGCTCGATGATGACGAGGCCACCCCAGCCTCCGAACTCGGCGACGGCGACCCGGCCGTCGGCGACGGCGTAGATCGGGGTGCCGTCTGGGGCGGCAAGATCGGAGCCGGAGTGGAACTCACTCTCGCCGGTGAAGGGGTCGGTGCGCCACCCGAACGAATCGGTGGCGTTGTAGCTGCCCGCAGGGAGCGGGAACACGACGCGGCTCGTCTCCGGTACCTCCCCGCCACCACTGTTGTGTCCTCCACCGGAGGCGGGCTTGGTGAGGGCGGTGAGGATCGCATCGGCGACGGGCTGCCAGTTCCGGTACCGCTCAGGGAACGCTGACACTTCGACCGCCTGGGCTGCGCTGCCTGGGTCCATCTGCTGCCAGCCCGGAATGTCGAGCAGGCCCCGCGGCGAAGGATAGTTCGGCCCATCCTTGCCGCCGTAGAACGCTTTGGCCTGATAGGCGGGGTTCATGAGTTCGGCGACGGTGCCCCAGCCTGCGGCGGGCCGCATCTGGAACAAGCCGAGGGAGTCGTGGTCGGAGGCGTCGCCGTCGTTCGGAAAGCCTGCGGATTCGGGGTAGGCGCCGGTGTTTGAGAGCATCAGGAGGCGGGATTCGGTGAGCGCGGCCACGAGCGCGATGCGCACGCCAGCCTCCCCGACGCCTGGGATGCCGGCCCCGGTGGTGATGATCGTCGCCGCGTGCGTGAGCTGCTGCTTCCCGAGCACGACCGGGGTGCCGTCAGCGGTGGTCGCGGTGAGGCTGTCGGGGATCGGGCCGACCGTGAGTGAATCTGTGACGCAGAACCCTAACGGGCCCGCGAACGCGCCGAGGCTCACGAGCGCGGTCGATGGGCCGATGCAGAACAGCACCAGCAGCAGGACGAGCAGCTTCTTCGCCATCACCGCTGCCTATCGGAGCGGGGAATCGAGCGCGGAGAGCCGCAACAGCCGGCACGCCCCGTCGTCGGAGCAGGCGGCGAAGATCGTGAACGACACCGGCCGGGCGTCGGTGACTTCCTGCCCTTCCCAGACGCCGGCGCGGTGCCGGGTGCCGGTGATCGTGTACGCGACCGAACCGGGCGGGAGCGTACCCGGCCGGGCGTCTGCGAGGATGCCCGCCCAGGCCTCGGGGACGACCAAAGTGTCGATTTCGAGCCATTGCCGGGTCGCATAGTCGCGCAGCTCACCCCAGGCCGCATCGTCTGGGAAGTAGCCGCGGAGGTCGGCGGCAAGACCGGGGGCTTCGTCACGGTCGGCGGCGTCGATGATCGTCTGCATGTACTCGTGCGGCGTATGGCTGAGGCTGGTATCCCATCCGAACAGTCCTTCTGCCACCGAGCGGGCGAACCGCTCCGAATCCGTGCCCGTCGGCAGGTCCCTCGGCGTGAGACTCTGGCCGCGTTGCGGCTGCGTCGTCACCGTGGGCGTCGCTGGTGTGCGAGGTTCGGGGGCGGGGCCGCGCAGCAGCCCGTACACGCCAATCCCGATGAACAGGGCGAGAGCGAGGCCGCCGCCGATCAGTGCGATGCGGAGGCGGCGCGACGGCTGGTCGGGCTCGGTGGTCTGACGCATGAGCGGGGTTCCTTCCGAGGAACAAGAGGGTTCGACACTCGGAAGGTGCACATCCGGACCCCGCAGCCAGCCGTCAGACGACGACCCATCGCCAGCCGGTCAGATTGCGTGCGCTTCGGGACCCTCGGCGGTGGCCTTGGCGCGTGCGGCCCGCATCAGGGTGAAGAACGCGACGGTCTCGGCGAGCACCCGTTCGGCTCGCTCCCACTCGGGCACGGTGAGCGCGGCGGCGACGTCTTCTGCGTCGTATTTCTGGGTCCAGCCGTCCAAGTCTGTCCAGAGCGCGACGAACGCCCGCGGCGGCAACACCACCAGCGTCAACTTCGGACGCTCGGGCGTCTTCACCCGCTTCTTCCCCTTGCCACGCCCCTCAGCGGTGACCCGAGCGATCGCTTCAGCCGCGAGAGCGGCAAGCTCCGCCGTGCGCGCCTCCCGTGACGCTGCCGCCCGCACCTCGGCCGCCAACGACACCGCCTGCGCTCGCACGGACTCCGGTTGTACAGGGTCGGCGGCGATCCGGTCCAGCTCGTCCAGTGAGAGGGCGGTGTTCATGCGCAGGTGCGCGCCATGCACTTTCCCGCCGGCCTCGATCCTGGCGACTTCTTCTGCGGCCTGGGCGCGGATGTGCTCGGGCCGACGCTCGTCGTTCGCGAGGTCTTTCAGGCGGCCGAGTTCTTCGAGCATCGAATACGACTTCCGGCCCGTCACCATCCGCGCCGCCTGCGCCCGCGCTTCGCCAGGCGTCTGCGGTGCCGCCGATTCGGCGGCACCGCAGACTTCCGCAGAATCCTGCGAGTTCCCGCCATCCGCACCGAACCGGGTCGCGGCCTGCCGACGAGCCGCGTCTTCCGCAAGCACGACTTTTAGTTCCCGGTACAAGGACTCCGCTTCGATCAAGGAGAGGGGCTTGTGCAGGGAGTTGTCGTTCTGCTCGGCGAGGAGCTGGGACAGCCGGTCGGAGAGGTTCGACCGCACCCACACGTTCGTCGACCGGTGCCCGAGCAGGCGCAGCGCTTCGAGCCGGCGCCGTCCGCACACGAGCGCCCCGTCCGGGGTGACCGTGATCGGCTGCAACAGGCCCTCGGCACGGATGGACTCGGCGAGCGCGGGAATGTCGCCGAGGTCGGTGCGGTGGCGCTTGCCGACGGTGATGGAATCGAGGGAGCGTTCCAGCTCGATATGCCCCGGACTACTCACAGCCACGGCACCCACCCCCGTCCGGGGCCGACAGCACCACCTCGGACAGCACCCCGTCATCGGCGAGGAACGCGCGGAGCGGTTCGCCGGTGACGAGGCGATGCAGGACACCGCGTGCGGCACTGGTGTGCGCGTGGTTCGGGTCCGGGGTGCCGAGCACGACCCTCAGCATCGCAAGCCAAGAGGCGGCGGGGATGTCGAGGAGAGCGCGGGCGTGGTAGTCGCGGCGCAGCGACTCGAACGCCGACGCTCGCGACGCCGATTCCGCAAGCCGGGTCACGATGTACTCGATCCCGCCCCGTGCCGCCTCCACTGGCCAGCCGAGCAGATGGAACAACGCGACCGTGTCTTCAATAGCCTGCGCGACCCGCACAGACGTCTTGCTGTCATCAGGGGCTTCGACAGAGTCGGGGGCCGGAATGGCGAGGCTGTGGTGGTAGTCGGTAAGCGGGTTCTCCCGGTCCGAGAACCGTTCCGCGTCGTGGTGTGCGGAGAACTTCGGCCGGCGTGCCTGATGCACCGAGCACAGCAG
>JAGQTL010000067.1 GCA_020439035.1 Leucobacter sp.
CGCAATCTCGACCGCCGCATCGAGGTGCTGGCGCGCATCGTCGATCGGGAGCACCTGGCGCGCATCGAGCGATTCTTCGCCTTCGGCTTCAGCGACGAGGTGAGCTCCTGGCACTTGCTGCCAGACGGAACCTGGAAGCGCCGCACCGTGAGCGAAGAGGGCGAGCCGCTGCCGGATCTGCAGGATCTCGTGATGCGCGACCGCGCCGAGGCGAGATCGCGCGAGACGCGGACGCCCCGGGGAGCGCAGTAACCGGACGCCCGGATCGCGCTTCGGGGTAGCGGTCCGACGGCCCCGAGCCGGTAGGCTCGACGCGGAGTCACTGATGAAGAAACCCATCCTTGCGTCTGGCACGGTGTGCTGGCGACGAGTGCGCCTCGACGACGGTGGCGAGCAACTGATGGTGCTGCTCATTCATCGCACGAAGCAGAAGGACGTGTCGTTCCCGAAGGGCAAGCTCGACCGGGGCGAGAGCATGCCGCAGGCCGCAGTGCGCGAAACGCTCGAGGAGACCGGCCTCGCCGTGACCCTCGGCGTGAATCTCGGCACCATCACCTACGCGCTGCCGAACGGCGGCGAGCGCAAGACCGTGCAGTACTGGGCGGCGGAGATCACCGAGGAGGCCGTTGCCGCGTCCACCTTCAAGCCGAACCGCGAGGTGGAGGCGCTCGAGTGGGTGCCGGTCGATCAGGTGCGGAAACGACTGAGCTACCAGGCGGATCGCGAGCTGTTCGACGTCTTCGCCGCGCTGGCGGAGCGGGATGCGATCGACACCTTCTCGATCATCCTCCTGCGGCACGCGAAGGCCGTGCCGCGCGACGCAGAGTGGCCGGAGGATCATCTGCGGCCGCTCTCCGAGGCGGGCGACGACCAGGCGGAGATCCTCGTGCCGACGCTCTCGGCGTTCGGGCCCGCGCGCATCGTCTCGTCGAGCGCGGTGCGATGCGCGAGCACCGTGGCCCCGTTGGCGAAGCACCTCGAGGCGGCCATCCGCGTGAACGAGGGGCTGAGCCAGGACACCTGGGACGCCGGCGACACCGCGCAGCTGCGCACGGCGATCGGCAAGATCGTGCGCAAGTGCCGGAGCGCCGTGGTCTGCACCCACCGCCCCGTCCTGCCCGATGCCGCCCGCGAGATCGCGCTCGCCACCGGCAGCCTCCCCGGCGCCTACCTCGACGAGGCCGCTGCCCTCCCCCCGGCCGGCTTCTCCGTGTTCCACCTCTCGCGCAAGCGCCCGGGTTCGGGCATCCTGGCCGTCGAGACCTATCCGCTCGAGCACTGAGCCCGCCGTGCCGGCCCCCGCAGGCGCTCCGATCGGCGTCGTCGTGAACCCGAGCTCGGCGCTCGGGCGCGGCGCGCGCGTGGCCCGCGGGGTGCTCGCGGCCCTGGCCGCCGAAGGCGTACCCGCGGTCGAGCTCTCGGGCGCCGACGCCGAGTCGTGCCGCGCGGCCGTGCGCCGAGCCTGCGAAACCGGGCTTCGGGGCCTCATTCTCGTGGGCGGCGACGGCCTGATCGGCCTCGTGATCCAGCTCGCCGAGGCGCGTGCGCTGCCGATCGGCATCGTGCCCGCCGGAAGCGGCAACGATTTCGCGCGGCAGTTCGGGCTGAGCCCCCGGCCGCCGCGGGCCGTACGGCGCATCCTCGCCGCCGAGCCCTCACCGCGGCGCGTCGACCTCGGCGTTATCTCGTTGCCCGACGAGTCCGCACCGTCGCGCGCTCGCGAGCACTGGTTCGCGGGCGGGTGCTCGGTCGGTTTCGATGCGGCGATCAACCGGCGGGCGAACGCGATCCGGCTCCCCCTCGGCCCGCTCCGCTACCATCTCGCGCTGCTCGCGGAGCTCGCGACCCTGCGCTCCCGCCCGTTCACCGTCGTGGGAGACGGCGGCGAGCATCGCTTCACCGGGCTGCTCGCCACGGCGATGAACACCCGGGCGATCGGCGGCGGGATCCCGCTCGCGCCGAAAGCCGTCACCGACGACGGCAGGCTCGATCTCGTCGAGGTGTCGCACGGCAGCCGACTGCGCGTGCTCAGCGTGCTCGGGCTGCTCGCCCGCGGGCGCCACGAGCGGCTGCCCGAGGTCACGATCACCCGGGTCGAGCGGATCCGCATCGAAGCCGGGCCCGAGGTCGCCTACGCCGACGGGGAGCGCGTGGGCCGTGGCCCCTTCGACGTCCGCGTGGCGCCCGGTGCGCTGGCGCTCCTCGCCTAGCTTCCGGGGCTGCCGGGGCTGCCGGGGCGGAGTCCGAAATATATCTGCTCGGTTACACTGAAGGCATGGATCGGCTGCGGATCGATGATGAGCACGTGCGCTGGGCCGTCGACGGGCGAGCCGCCGGCTCCGCGGAGGCGCGCGCGGCGCTCGCCCACCGCCCGCTCCTGCTGCTCATGCACGGATTCGGCTCGTTCGAAGGCGATCTGATCGAACTGGCCTCGCAGCTTCCGAGCGGCTTCGTCTGCGCGTCTCCGCGGGCTCCGCTCATCGCCCCGCCGCCGATCGTGGGCGGCTTCGCCTGGTGGGCACTGCCGCTCGGCCCCGACGGCCTGCCGCTTCCGACCGAGGCGCCCGCGCGCTTCGAGGGGTCGGCGCCGCACGCCGCAGCCGTGGCGGTGCTCGACTGGCTCGATGCGCTCGAGCACACCGGCCCCATCGCGCTCATGGGGTTCTCCCAGGGCGGTTGCATGGTCACGTCGCTGCTCAGGCTGCGCCCCGAGCGGTTCGCCTGCGGCGTGAACTGCTCGGGCTTCGTGGCCCCCGGCGCCTTCGACGGCGACGCGGCGCTCGCTGCGCGCCGGCCGCCGATGTTCTGGGGCAGGGACGAGGCCGATCCGATCATCGATCGTACCCGGATCGAACTCACCGCCGCCTGGGCGCCCGCGCACACCGACCTCGAGGCTCGCCTCTACGAGGGCATCCTCCACGGCATCGGGCGCGACGAGCTCCACGACATCTCGGCGTTTCTCGAACGGCATGCACCGGGGCTCACGTGAGCAGCGGCAATAAGACCCAGCGCGTCTATGACTACGTGATGGAGCGGATCGTCGAGGGCTCGCTCGCCGCCGGCGAATCGCTCAACATCGGCGCCATCGCCGAGGAGACCGGGGTGAGCCTGATCCCGACCCGCGAGGCCCTTCGGCGGCTCGAGAGCGAAGGGCTCGTCGAGTTCCTGTTTCACCGCGGTGTGCGCGTCGCCGCGCTCGGGTTCGACGAGTACCGCGAGATCATGCAGACGCAGGCCGTGCTCGAAGGCCTGGCGGTGGGCATGGCGGCGGCGCTGCTGACGAGCGACGACCTCGCCCGCGCGCGCGCCGTGAACGCTCGGATGGATGCGGCGGTGCAGCGCGGGGACTTCCACGCGTACAACGAGGGCAGCCTCGAGTTCCACGGGATCCTCCGCGCCCCCTGCCCCAACCGGCACCTGCGCGACGTGCTCGATCGCGGCCAATCGCGGGTCGCGGCGGTACGCGCCTCGGTGATCGGCTACCGCGACACGGTGGCTCAGCGGCTGAGCGACGAGCACGTGCATCTGCTCGATCGGATCGCGGCCGGCGCACCGGCCGCGGAGATCGAGGCGCTCATGCGCGCGCATCGCGAGGGCACGATCGCCGCCGCCTCCGAAGGCCTGCGCCGCACGGTGGAGGCACGGGCCGAGGCCGCCGCCGGATAGCGGGCCGCCGATCGCGCCCGGTGCCTTCGCGGATTACCCTGAGCCCCCGGCCACCAGCACGATCAGCAGCACGTTCAGCGCCACGATGAGCACGGTCGTCGTGAGGGCGGCGAGCTTCAGCGCGTTCCGGTTCGCGTAGTCGCCCATGACGCTGCGGCGGCCGGTGAGCCAGATGAGCGGGATGATGGCGAACGGGATGCCGAACGAGAGCAGCACCTGGCTGAGCACGAGCGCCCAGGTAGGGTCGACGCCGAGCGCGAGCACGGCGAGCGCCGGCAGGAGCGTCGCGAGCCGGCGGACGAGCAGCGGCACGCGACGGCTCAGCAGCCCGCCCATGATCTCCGCGCCCGCATAGGCTCCGACCGAGGTTGACGCGAGGCCCGAGGCGAGCAGCCCGATGCCGAAGATCACGCCGATCGCGGGGCCGAGGTGAGTGCTGATCGCCGCCGCCGCCCCCTCGATCGTGTCGGTGCCCTCCACGCCGGGCAGCGAGGCGGCCGCGAGCAGCAGCATCGCGATGTTCACCCCGCCCGCGACCAAGAGCGCGAGGACGACGTCGACCCGGGTCGCCCCGAGCAGTCGGCGCAGGCGGGAGGGATCCTGCTCGAACCCGTGGCGATCCCGGGAGAGCGACGAGTGCAGGTAGATCGCGTGCGGCATCACCGTCGCGCCGAGCATGCTCGCGGCGAGCAGCACGGTTTCCGAGCCCTCGAACCGCGGCACGAGCCCGGAGGCCACGCCGCCCCAGTCGAGGGGACTGACGAAGAGCCCGGCCACGAATCCGATCGTGATGACTGCGAGCAGGCCGACGATCACCCGCTCGAAGCGCCCCTGCCCGCCGCGCTGCAGGCTCAGGATCGCCATCGACACCGCGCCGACGATCACCCCGCCGAGGAGCAGCGGAACGTCGAACAGGATCTTGAGCGCGAGGGCGCCGCCGATGATCTCGGCGAGGTCGGTTGCGATCGCGACGAGCTCGGCCTGCACCCAGTAGAGGATGCGCCCGGTACGCGGCAGGCGCTCGCCGAGCAGTTCGGGCAGGCTGCGGCCGGTGACGAGGCCGAGCTTGGCCGAGAGGTACTGCACGATCACGGCCATCGCATTGGCGAGCACGAGTACCCAGATGAGCAGATACCCGTATTTCGCGCCGGCCGAGAGGTTGGCCGCAACGTTCCCCGGGTCGACGTAGGCGATGGCGGCGACGAAGGCCGGGCCGAGCAAGCGGAGGAGACCCTTCGCGGGCCGCCTATCCGTCCGAGACGTCATGCGCTCGCGCCCCTCAAAAAACTTCGTCTAACTGCCTGACTCAACTACGTTAACACGTAGATTTTTGCCGAGACGAGGGCCTTGGCGCTGATTTCGCCACGCGGAATCAGGCGGCGACGTAGAGCGCCGCGGCCGCGGAGACACCGAGGGTGAACTTCTCGCGCGAGCCGGCAGCGGCGTCGGAGCCGGCAACATCGTCGGATCCGGCAGCATCATCGGATCCGATCACTGCGATCTCGATCGCGTCCGAGAACGGTGCGCCCGCACTCACGGCGAGCCGCGCGTCGGGCATGACGCCGTGGCTCTCGAGGAACTGGAGCAGCGAGGGGTCGTCGTCGTCGATCCGCTCCACGCGCACCTCGGCCGGCAGCTCAACGGTCGAGAGTTGCCGCACGGCGGGCGCGGCGACCTCGCCCGTGGGGCTCGGGATGGGATCGCCGTGCGGATCCCGAGCAGGGTGGCCGAGGAACTCGTCGATGCGCTCGATCATGAAGTCGGAGACGGCGTGCTCGAGGTCCTCCGCCTCGTCATGCACCTGCTCCCAGCCGTAGCCGAGCGCGCGCACGAGAAACGTCTCGATCAGTCGGTGCCGACGCACCATCGAGATGGCGTGCTTCCGGCCTTCGTCCGTGAGTTCGACCGCGCCGTACGGCGTATGCGAGAGCAGGCCCTGCGCGGTGAGCTTGCGCACGGCGTCCGAGACCGAGGAGAGCTTCAGGCCCATTCGCTCGGCCATCGAGGTCGGCGTGACGGGTGCGCTCGACCACTCCGCCAGCGCGAAGACCGCCTTCAGGTAGTCCTGGGTGCTCGCGGTCAGTGCGGAAACAGACATGCGTTCAGCGTAGTCGGCGATCCTTGGGTGTGCTCCGAGCACACCTCCCTGTCCGTCGGCGCAAGTGTTGAATGTCCGAGGCCACCGCTACCATAATCGGCATGGCCGACGAGCTTGTTTTCCATGTGGACCAGGGGACCGCGACCAGCGCGATCCCGATCACCCTCGCTGCTGCGGGCCTGCGCGAGCGCGAGCACCTCCAGGAATGGGTGATTGCGCATCCGGAAATCCTGGGCGAGCATGTGATGATCCTCACCTCCGAGTACGACGGCTGGGAAACCTTCGATGGAAAGCGCACGGCGAATCGCCTCGATGTGCTCGGCGTGAGCAACGAGGGACAACTGGTCGTAGCCGAGTTGAAGCGCGACCGAGCAGGCGACAACGTTCAGCTGCAGGCCATCAACTATGCGGCCCTGGTTGCCCGGATGACCCCCGACGATGTCGTTCGCGTGTACCAGGAACACCGCAGAAGCCGAGACGAAGAACTCGACAGTGAGGCCGCCCGCAAACGTATCGAAGACCACTGCGGAGAACTGGATGTCGAACTCCTCGGCAGCCCGCGAATCGTTCTCGTTGCGAGTGAGTATTCCGGCGTGACGCTCACCGCGGTCGACTGGCTCAGCACCGGTGAGCGCGGGCTGGACATCACGCTTCAGCGAGTTCAGGCCTACCGTCTGCAGACGGGCGACCTCGTTGTGACGTCATCACAGCTGTACCCGCCGCCCGCGATTGAAGAGCGACTCGTCGGTCCCCGGAAAGAGAAGGAGAAGGCCAAGCTCGCAGCCGTCAGCGGTAAGCGCGAAAAGAACGCGGTCCACCGGATCCTGCAAGACGACCTTCTCGAATCGGGTACCCCGCTCACGCTCATAACGACCAATGAAGTCTCGAGTGATATCCGCAGCAGGGTCGCTCAGTGGATCGCCGAAGATCCGCGAAGGGGCAATGCTACCTGGCAGCTCTCACGCTCGGCGCCCTTGCTGTGGGAGGCCGACGGTAAAGGATACAAACCGACGACCCTCGTCAAGCTCATCATCAAGGAATCCACTGGTATCGATCAGGCGACGGTGTGGGGCACCAAGTGGTGGGAGACGGATGATCATGAGACGCTCACCGATATCGCCGGTTCCCCAGCGGGCCAGACCGGCTTCGACTGGGATCCGCTGCATGACCTGCTGTCAAAGATCCCGGCTGGCAAATGGGCGAGCTACGGAGATATCGCAACGGTCATCGGCACCGCAGCGCAACCGCTCGGTGCCCACTTTCTCCGGTGCGACGTATGCGAGAACGGTTGGCGGGTCCTCGACCGAAACGGAGAGTCCCGCGGAGGGTTCGTGTGGACTCGTGAGAACCGAACAGACACCCAACAGCAGGCGCTCGAGGTGGAAGGTGTTCACTTCAACGCGCAGGGGCGGGCGGACGCTGAGGTAAGGCTGAGTGCGGAAGACCTGACCGAGCTCGCACGTGATGATTAGGACAGAGAGTTGCCCTCACAGATAGCTTGGCTGGATGCATCGAGCGAAGAACAGCGCAAGATGCGTGACATCATTCAGCTCTTCACCGAACGAGAGAGCCGAGACGAACTCGGGATCGGGCAGTTGCGCAGCGCGATCAGCGACGGGCTCTTCCCCGGCACAACGGTGCTGCTCACTCGAGCACGCTACATGCTGTTCGTGCCGTGGATCTACCAGTTGGCATCGACAAGAGCCGACCCCGAGGCCGAAGCCGACAGGCTTGAACGGAAGCTCATCGCCGCCATGGACCAGAGCTCCGAGGACACAGCCGGATTGCTCGGGGCAGTCGCCGGAAGTGCCCTCAAGAACCTCCCATCGGCCATCTACTGGGGCATGCTGCGCCGCTACCGGGTCGTGCTCGAACCTGCCGTCACCCGTTCGGACGCCGTGCGCATGTATCGCGCGGGCCACGATGCACCCCTCGACAAGGAGACTCTCCGGCCGCAGATCTGGTCGACCACAATGCCAGGCCCTCCCCCCGGCTTCCCACACGAAATACCCGGCGGATTCACCATGACTCCCGACGAAGCAGCGTGGCTCAGGGATCGGATACTCAACGAAGCCCCGGGTACGCTGCTCGCCCACCTCGCCGTCAACCCGCCTTCCGATACCAGCGACTACGCCTGGTTGGACGAAGCAGCACTGCGCGTGACAGGCGGCGCACGGGCACTCCTCGACCATGCCCAAGCCTTCTCCGCAGTCCTTCACGGCGCTCAGCTGCTCTACAACTATCTGCTCGCCGAGAGCAGCCAGCGAGTGGCCCGTCAGCCGACTTCAGAGGCCACCGGAGCCGATAACGATCCGGTCGAGGAGTATCGCGATCGTCTCGACGTATGGGCTGCCGAGCTCGAGACGCATCTCTCTCTTGCCACGTGGGACCTCGAAGACTTGATCACTCGAGCGGAAAGCATTCGCGAATCCCCGTTGCACGGGAAAATGAAGTCCTTCATACGGGAGTGGCTCAGCATCTTGCGCGAAGACGGGCAGGAAGCTCTCTTCCAGAATGGTCGCGCTCGCAGACTCATTACTCTGCGTGAAAAATGCAATAAGAAATCACTCGCACGCATCGACAACCCGAAGCGTCTGCAGACGTGGAGCGGCGCCTCGGGCGCTGGCGCCCTGAATTATCGGTGGGGCACGGTCCGCACGATCATGGCCGACATCCGAAACGGGTTGAGCCGCGAGAGCGAGGTCGCACGTGCTTGAACCTCAGTCGCGCGCGGCCTTCACCGAGCTGCTCAAGCCTCCCACCGGATTTGAACTCGAATACGCGGTGGGCACCACGTTCACACTCGATCTGTCTACGGCACTCATGGCCCCGCTCTCGTTCGCGTCCCATCGCGTAACCTCGAGCGACGAAAAGCTCGGGGTACTCGAGGCGGTGAGACGAGCCTCGGATCGCATCGACATCTTCGCCCAGGCCGGCCAGCTGTCGATGGGTGCACCATCCGATCTCGTCGCGTTCCTCGAGCCAATGGTGCACCCGGTCGCAATAGCCCGCGGTCTCTTCCACCCGAAGGTCTGGGTGTTGAAATACCGGTCGGGCACGCAGGTCACCCACCGCTTCCTCTGCGGAAGTCGCAACCTCACGAACGATCGCAGCTGGGACGCGATCATCTGCCTCGATGAGCGTCGACCGGAAGTGGAGCCGACCGAGGATCGCTTCGAACGAAATGAGCCGCTCGTCTCGTTCGTTCGCACCCTGCCGGGCTTCGCCGTGCATCCGCTCGAAGAGACTCGACGGCAACGGGTTCTTTCCCTTGCCGACGGGCTCAGCGCCATCGATTGGGAGCTACCCGAAGGCGCGAGCAGCCTCACCTTCCACGCGCTGGGAATCGGGCTGGATCACATCTCCCGGCCGGACTTCCACGGGCGGCGTTCACTCGTGGTCTCCCCTTTCGTTTCGGAACAGGGGTTGGCAGCGATGCGGAGCGGTGTGCGCGAACGCACGCACCTGCTCTCCCGGCCCGAGACACTCGATATATTGGCGGTCGACACCTTCGACGACCGGCTGCAGACCTACGTACTCGATGATGCGGTTTCGTTGGAAGCCTCGAACGACGGCGAGAGCACCGAGGTCGCTTCAGACAACGGGTCGGACGGCCCATCACTCAATCGTCGCGCCGCAGCCGAGCGACTATCCGGCCTGCACGCAAAAGTGGTCTCCGTCGACCGCCAGTACGCATCGCATCTTTTTCTCGGCTCGGTGAACGCGACCGACGCTGCCTTATGGAGCAACGTCGAGATGATGGTCGAACTCAAAGGCAAGACGGGAACCTACGGGGTCGAAGCGATTCTCAAAGCCCTCGGAGACTTGAAGACGGAGTACGAGACGCACGGCGGCGCCGAGCCCGACCCCGCCGAAGAGACGTCACGGACCCTTGACGCAGCACTCCGCAACCTTGCGGGCGTGAAGGTCAATATCGAAGTCGCTGAAGCCAACCCCTACGACCTGCGGATTTGGATGGAACGCGACGGCCTCGAACGCTTTGCCAATGCTCGCAGCGCGGGAGTCGAGTTGCGTTGGCGGCTCTTGACACGCGCCGACCTTGGCGGCGAGCGTCTCGATGCCGGCGAGGGCGACGCGGCACGTGTGGAAGGCATCGACCTCGTCGATATCACTCCGTTCATCGTGCTCAGCGGCAGCATGACCGATCCCCGAGGAACGCAACACGAGCGGCGCACCATTCTCCTCGCTCAACTCCACAACGACGTTCCAAATCGACGCGACGCCATCATCGCGGGCAAGCTCGAAGACGCAGCCACGTTCATACGGTTTCTCACACTCATGCTGGAACTCTCAGGCGTCCATATCGAACCTACGGGCGACCAACACGCACTCGGCTTCTTCGGCAGTGCGGGTGGAGGAGTCGGAAGCGGCGGATCCGGCCTGTTCGAAGCGCTCATGCGGGCCGTGTCCTCGGGCCACGAAGGTCTTGCCGAAGCAAAACGCATCATCGACTTCGTGCAGGCACAGGGCGACGAGCGCGCGGTCCTTCCCTCCGGTTTCAAAGATTTGTGGGAGCAAGTGTGGCAGGCGCACCTCGAGCTCAGAGGAGCTGAATCATGAACAACGTCGATGTCGCGGCGGTCATGAATGGGCTGAAGGAGTTCCAGAGGTCCGCAGTGAATCATGTGATCGACCAGTTCTACGGCCCGGGTAGCGACACGCGGCCGGGCAGGTTTCTGATTGCGGATGAGACCGGCCTCGGCAAGAGCCTGGTCGCACGAGGGGTGATCGCGCAGACGATCAAAACTCTTGAGCATGACGACAGCGTCGACCGGATCGACATCGTCTACGTGTGCAGCAACTCCGACCTCGCGGCGCAGAACCTCAAGCGGCTGAATGTGACGGGGCAAGAACACGTCGGCATGTCGACTCGACTCACTCTCCTCGCCAAGGAGAGCCACAAACTCGCGACGGAGAGCGAGCACGAGGGCAAGAAGGTGAATCTCGTCTCCTTCACGCCGGGAACTTCATTCAGCGACGGCGGGTGGCGCCAAGGGAACGCCTGGGAACGGGCCATGCTCACCGTCATTCTCGATCAGCTCGAGAACAGATCGGAATCAGACCGACGAACCACGCGGCTCATGTTTCACGGAGCCGTGAACGACTGGAAAAGGTTCGATCGACACTATGTCCAGGCGATCAAACCGCACCCAAGCTGGGAGCCCGATCCACGAATCGTTGCAGAGTTCGCGAAGCTCATTCGCAACACCCCATCGCGATACGGCGAGCCGGGCGAGCAGCGAAGGAGCCTCCTCGAAGAGTTCCGGTATCTACGCGAAGAGATGAGAGGCAAACGGAAGCCCCCGTCGGGTGCGATCTGGAATGAGGTGCACAACCTCATTGATAGCCTGCGCCACGCCCTTGCGAAAGCCGGCGTCGAAACGCTCGAACCGGATCTCATCATTCTTGACGAGTTCCAGCGATTTCGACAACTGCTCGACCCCGAGAGCGGCCCGGCTGCCGAGCTCGCGCACTCTCTCTTCGATTACGGCAATGCGAAAGTGTTGCTTCTCTCGGCCACGCCGTACAAGCCATTCACCAATAGTGGCGATTCGGAGGACGACCACTACCAGGACTTCCTCGCCACTGTGCGCTTTCTGGTGGGCAACGATCGTGCGGCAGAAGAGGAAATCGCGAGAGCGCTTTCGGATTACCGTACGGCCCTCCTCACCGGCTCTGAAACCTCAGCGACTGCCGCAAACCGGGCGTCGGGACTCTTGCGACACGTCATGACGCGATCCGAACGACCGCCGATCACCGAACGCACCGACCTTGTCGAGGTGCGTCGACTCGAGACCCAAGTGCCGACCGTCGACGACATTCGCGAGTGGAGTTCGCTCTGCAGCCTCAGCGACATCACCGGCGCTTCCATCAGTCTCGAACAATGGAAGTCGATTCCGTACTTCGCGAATTTCATGGAGGGCTACCAATCCGCCGACCGCGTCAGTCAGGCGCTCGAAGGGGAAAACGCAGGAAAAACGATTACCGCCCTTGCCCAGGTTCGCTCACTTGATCCCGAACGTGTCCGAGCGCTCGGAGAAATCAACCTCGGCAACGGCCATCTGCGGGCGCTCGCCGATCACACGGTTGGAGCCGGCTGGTGGAAGCTTCTCTGGGTGCCGCCGTCGATGCCGTATCTGCGGCCAGGTCCGACCTATGCGGCATTCCAAGATGGCAGCATGACCAAGCAGGTCGTGTTCTCGGCCTGGACGGGAGTTCCGACTGCCCTTGCCGCGCTGCTCAGTCATGAGGCGACGCGTCGGGCAACGACTGCGAATAGCGAAGCTCCGGGGGCTACGGAAGGCGATTCCGACCGGGCGGATCGAAGTGTCGGCGCACGCCTCTCGTACAACGTCAGAGACGGCCGGCCGGCTTCGATGTCGACACTCGCTTTGTTCTGGCCGCACTTCGGTCTCGCGAAGCTCAGCGATCAGCTTGCCGCCGCCCGTGAGGCAGGAGGCCTGGTCGACCCTGATGCCTTCGTCGACGCCATCACCGATCGACTCCCTGATGACGTCGAGAGCGCGCAAGCCTATGAGGCCTTTTTCGCTTCGGCTGAGGCATTCCCCGACGGGCTCGACGGCGTTGACGCGCTCCAGTTGATCCGAGAGTCATTGAGTGACGGCGACACCGATGTCGATCAGGACCGCAACACGGGTGCGGAAGAGCATGTCAAAGCGGCGATCGAAATCGCTCGAACCGCGCGGGACCACCGGCTCACCCACAAAGGTCTCGCACGCCTGAGCGCATTCTCTCCGGGGAGTCTGGCTCTGCGTTCCCTGCGTACGGTCGCGGGCCCGGAAGTCACGACTCAAGGGCTCTGGAAAGCTGCGTTCATCGTGGCACGCGGCTTGCGCACACTCTTCAACCGCCCGGAGAGCGCCGCAATCCTCGACACGCTCTACGGAACGAAGGTCGACTACTGGCTCCGCGTGCTCGACTACTGCGCGGACGGAAACCTTCGCGCCGTGCTCGACGAGTACCTGTTCCAGTTGCGAAGCGACCTGGGCGGCAAAGAGATCGACGACGACGCCTTGCTCGAACTCGCGAGGACTGTTGAGGCGGCAATCGCGCTGCGGCCGGCAACCTACGTGGCGCATGACACGACGCCACAGCGTGAAAGCATACGGATGCCGGCTCGATTCGCCTTGCGCTACGGAGGGAAGAAGGCGACGGCGAACGCGGAGAATAACGATGCCGCTCGCCAGGCCGTTGTGCGGCGATCGTTCAATAGCCCCTTCGCCCCGTTCGTGCTTGCATCGACCAGCGTCGGACAAGAAGGTATCGATTTCCACTGGTGGAGCCACTCGGTCGTGCACTGGAATCTTCCGTCGAACCCCGTCGACTTCGAGCAGCGCGAGGGGCGAGTCAATCGATTCGCGGGGCACGCCGTGCGGAAGAATGTCGCGGCCGCTCACTGGAGTGACGTTCTCTCGTCGAATGATCCGAATGCGTGGAGAGCGGCCTTCGACGCGGCTGCGGATCCCGAGCGAATGAGACCGAACGACTTGGGAGAGTTCTCACCCTGGTGGATGTACCCTGGCGAGTCGCGCATTCACCGCGTGCTCTCCATGTACCCCTTCAGCCGAGACATCACCAAGTACGAACGCCTCCGCAATGACCTCACGCTCTACCGATTGACCCTGGGGCAGCCGCGCCAGGAAGACATGATCGAGATGCTGGCGAAGCGGGGTGTCGACGCGGAGACCCTTCCCACGCTCGATCTCAGTCCCCCGGGTGCATCCTCCGAGTAGTCGCACCCAACGCCACCGAAGGAGCCGGTTCCTCGGCACTTCCGTTGGGGGTTCGCCGGAGAGCTCGTGGCCAAGCCCGACCTCTTCGCCCTCATACCAACGCGCCGCTTC
Source organism: Leucobacter sp. (assembly GCA_020439035.1). Lineage (GTDB taxonomy): Bacteria > Actinomycetota > Actinomycetes > Actinomycetales > Microbacteriaceae > Leucobacter. The sequence continues at coordinate 13,651 of JAGQTL010000067.1, forward strand.
GACCAGTTCCTGGTCGGCAAGCGAGTGTGATCGGTGAGAAACACTCACTTGCACATCGCGGCTACGGCCGCACGAGCGCGAGCGAATGACTCTTCAAGCGGAATCGTCTCGACTTGGCCGCTCTCGATGTCGTCGATTCGCTTGTTCAGTTCATCGCGCCAGGCTGCATCAATCTCGTCCTGAGAAGCCTCGGAATCCCCGTGATCGAGCGCCTGAATGCCACGATGAATCAACGCGGCGAGGTCACGCCGATCCAGGGCGAGCATTGCCTGCTCGACTTCCGCGGGATTCATGGACATGCCACCAGCGTACGTCGGCAATTTCTCGACGACCAGGATGGCGGTGTGCGTCATTCTTCATCCAAATCTAGGATCACGGTCCGAGAGCAGTTATCGGCACGACAAGCACGCCGTCGGGGCGTTTGTACGCGAATCTACCTCCCGTAACAACGACCAAAGCAGCGGGCTCGCCGTGGCGTTCCTTGTCAATCTTGCGTGCGAAGTGCAATAGTGAAGCTGCCGCCGCATCGACTGCACCTTCACCGAGTTTGATCTCGATACCCGCCCATCGCCCATCCGGCGTTTCCAAGACGACATCAACCTCTGCACCCGACTGCGAGTCTCTCCACGACGACAGCGTTGCCTCGAAAGATTGCGCATAAATGCGAAGATCCCGAACTGCCAGAGACTCAAAATGCAATCCGGCAGCATTTAAGTCCTTCATCAGAGCATCGATACCAACACCAAGCGAGGAGGTGCCCAAGGATGGGTCGACGAAATGGTGCACGGCAGTCGTTCTCAACCTTGTGCGCGAACGCATATGCGGCCGCCAGGCCGGAAGTGGCTCAATCAGCATGAGTCGTTCAAGCGCGTCAAGGTAGTTCGTCAGCGTCTCGTAAGCAATGGGCCCGCGTGAGCCACCCACATCTGCCGCTAAGGCCCTTTGGTTGAGCGGTGTCGACACCGCACGGCCCATGGAAGCAAGAAGTCGTTGAATGTTTGCGGGATTTCTTCGGGGTCCAAGCCCAGGAACATCAACTTCGGCAATCGTGCGGCAATAGTCACTGAGCCAGGTCTGAGCTTGCCGCTCTGCTGCGCCGAGTAGATCTGGCCAGCCGCCAATCACGACTCTCTCGACGAGATCTGGGACGGTCAGTTCTTCCGCTCTACCTTCGGGGTCTTCACCGTTCAGGAGCGCGTTCAGGCTCACTTGTCCAGTCGAATGCCCCGACTCATACAGACTCATTGGGCGCATTCGGATGCGCCCAATGCGCCCGGCGCCAGAGTGCATCCGCACATCATCTCTCGGTCGGGACGATCCCGTCAGAATGTAGAGCCCTTTGCCCTCGTGGTCGTCAACGGCACGGCGTACGTGATTCCAGAGTTCGGGCGTCTCTTGCCATTCATCGAACACAATCGGGGTGCGAGCTTCGAAAAGCTGTACGGGGTGTGCGGCAAGTGCAGCACGCGCCGCTGCGTCAACATCCATTCCCCACATGCTGACACCGTGTTGAGTGGCCGTAGAGGTCTTACCGACCGCCTTCGGGCCGTCAACGAGGATTGCGCCGATTGCTCGCATTCGCATACGGAGCTCCTGCTCAACTATGCGCGGTCGATAGTTTGCCATTGGTGAAGTCTACAATATGTCAGAATCACAATCTAATAATTGTCAACACTGAACTCGAACAATTGTCAGAAGCGAGATTGGCAGACAACCGGGGTGAATATCAGGGGTCACCACGTTGGAGTAGCCGCTCTCATCGCTCCTTCTCGAAGGCGCGATCGAGA
>JAGQTL010000334.1 GCA_020439035.1 Leucobacter sp.
TGTAGGTGCCCTGGTGGGCCTCGAGGTAGAGCTCGCCTCGGTGGGTGTGCGGCACGTCGAGGGTCGCGAGGTGGCGGAAGAAGTCCTGCGCGCGCGCGAAGCGCACCCGCGGCAGGCCGCGCAGGTCATGCTCGCGCGCGAGCAGCTCGTGGTGGATCTCCCCCGGCCCGCCGCCCCCGTCGCCCGAACCGAAGACGAGCAGCGCGGCGCCGAGGGCGCGCTCGGGGTACTTCGCGATGCCGGTGAGCAGGTTGTCGGCCGCGCCGCGCGAGTTGTAGTCGCCCTCCGGCGGCATGTGCACGAGCACGGTGGAGCCGTCGATGCCGGCCCAGTGGAAGCTGCGGTGCGGGAAGTCGTTGACGGTGTTCCAGGCGAGCTTGATGGTCTGGAACCACTCCATGCCGGTGCCCCGCAGGATCTGCGGCAGGTTGCCCGAGTAGCCGAAGGTGTCGGGCAGCCAGCACAGCCGCAGCGCCTCGTCGTCGAGGCCGAAATCCTCCTGCAGGAACCGCCGCCCGACGACGGCCTGTCGCACGAGGGATTCCCCGGACGGCATATTCGTGTCGGTCTCGACCCAGAACGAGCCCTGCAGCTCGAGCCGGCCGGCCGCGACCGCCTCCTGCATGCGCGCGAACAGCGCCGGGTGGCGCTGCTTCATCCAGAGCATCTGCTGCGGCTGGCTCGTGCCGTAGACGTAGCCGGGCCGATCCTCGATCGAGTTCAGCTGGCGCACGTAGGTGCGGGCCGACTTGCGGCGCGTCTCGCGAAGCGGCCAGAGCCACGCCATGTCGAGGTGGCCGTGGCCGACGGCCCAGTACTCGACGTCCGACTCGGATCGCGCGGCGAGCGCGGGGGCGAGCTCGGCCCGGGCGGCGGCCGGGTCGCCGCGACGGAAGGCCGCCCACGCGCGGTCGAGGTGCGCGCGCAGCTCGCGCTCGAGATCCGCGTCGTCGGTCGCCGCCGCGAGCGCCCACAGGGTCAGGTAGTCGTAGTAGAGGCCGTAGACGGTTTCGTCGCGCCGGGCGAGCCGAGCGCCGCGGAACCGGCCCGCGCCGACCGGGTAGATGATGAACCCGGTGTGGTTGACGTCGAGGTAGAGCTCGAGCGGACCGGGCCGCAGATCGACCCGCCGCACCGGCCGCTCCCGGCCAGCGCTGTGCGGCAGGTCGCCCTGCTGGAACACGGTCGTGATCCCGTCGAGCTCGCGCCCTGCGGCGTCGTAGACGAGCGCCTCGCCGCGCAGGCCGACGAGCACGTGCGCGTCGGAGGCCCCCTCGGGGACGGTGCCGGTGATCCGCAGCCAGGCGCAGTCGAGCACGCCGCCCCACGCGGCGCCGTCGCGCAGCGGGCGGAACGCGCCGCGATCGAGCTGGGCGAAGGGGATCGGCTCGCTCGAGCGCACGATCTCGGCCCGCAGCGGCGCCAGCGTGCGGTAGACGCCCCGGCCGATGCGGCGCAGGCGGGCGGCCTGACGGGGCTCGCGGGCGCGCAGACCGAGGAGGAAGAAGAGGAACTCCCGCACCTGCCGCCCCTTCGTCCGACCCCGCCGGCGTCGAGGGCGCGGTACTGCACACTGTAGGCCGCGCGGCGCCCCTCGTCGGACGCGGCGCGGACGCGGCGCTAGCGTGGTGGGGTGGATGCGCCCGCGAGTTCCGACCTCGTCGTCCGGCGCGCCCGCACCCCCGACGTGCTCGCCATCG
>JAGQTL010000068.1 GCA_020439035.1 Leucobacter sp.
CGAAGGCGATGGTCTTGCCCGACCCCGTGCGCCCGCGGCCGAGCACGTGGTGTCCGGCGAGCGCATCGGGGATCGTCACAGCCTGGATGGCGAAGGGCTCGCGCGCCCCGAGCTCCGCGAGTGCTCGCACGATGTTCTCACCGAGGCCGAGGTCGGCGAAGCTCCGGCCGGCGACGTCCTCGGGGCGAGTGACGATCGCATCGAGCCTGGCCGGCGGGGGCGGTGGCAGCGCCGGGCCGCGCTCGGCGACCGCCCCGACATCCTGGGTCGGACGCCGGGCAGACCGGACGCGTTCGGCGGACCGGCCGACGCCGTCGGGCTTCGCACCGCCCCGGCCCTTCTTGCCGCGCCTCGGGTCGTAGTTGCCCGGCGCGCGGTAGCCGCTGCCGCGTTTAGCCATTCTCCGGGGTCCCGCCCGGATTCGCCGCGCGTGTTCGCGCACGCTCGGCGCCGCCGTGCCGCTTGAGCTCTCGATTCGCGCGCACGCGCTCGCGCAGCCGTTCGACGGCGAAGTACAGGGTCGGCAGCACGATGAGGGTCAGCACGGTCGACGAGAGCAGGCCGCCGATCACGACCACGGCGAGCGGTTGCGAGATGAAGCCGCCATGCCCCGTGATCCCGAGCCCCATGGGCACGAGGGCGAGGATGGTGGCGAGCGCCGTCATCACGATGGGCCTGAACCTCAACGACGTGCCGTGCACCACCGCGTGCTGCAGAGGCTCGCCGCGGGCGCGCAGCTGATTCACCAGGTCGATGAGCACGATCGCATTCGTCACGACGATGCCGATCAGCATGAGCACGCCGATGAGCGAGGCCACGCCGAGCGGGATGCCGGTCGCGATGAGCAGCAGGAGCGCGCCGGTCGCGGCGAACGGCACCGAGATGAGCAGCAGCAGCGGCTGCAGCAGGCTCTTGAACGTCGCGACCATCACCACGTAGACGATGAGGATGGCGGCGAGGAGCGCGAGCCCCAGCTGCTGGAACGCCTCGCTCTGCTGCGCCATCACCCCGCCCACGTTCGCCGTGGCGCCCGGGGGCAGCTCGACCGACTCGAGCGCCTCGTTCACCACGGTGCCGGCGGTGCCGAGATCATCGCCCGCCGGCAGCGCCGAGACCGTGACGATCCGGTTGCCGCGCTGCGTCGTGACGGTCACCGGACCGTCCGCGACCTCGACGCGCGCGAGCGAGCCGAGCCGTTTCTCGCCATTCGCGGTCGGGATCTTCATCTTCGCCACGGCGTCGCGGTCGGCCGGGGCCGCGCCCTGCGAAAGGTAGATGCCGATGCTCGTGTTCTCGAGCACGATCTGGCCGACCCGTGCGGGCTGCATCTCGCGCGCCACCATGCTCGCGACGGCCGCCTCCGTGAGCCCGGCCTTCGCCGCCTTGGCGCGGTCGACCTCGATCGCGAGGTAGGGCCGCGACGCCGCGAGGTCGCTCTCGACCTCGATCAGTTCGGGCCGCTGCTTCAGCTCGGCGACCACGGCGTCGCTGGCCTCGGCGAGCGACGCCTGGTCGGGCGCGGAGACGGCCACCTCGATCTCGCTCGACATTGTGACGCCGCCATTCGCACGCCCGAGCGAGAACACCCCCGCATCGTCGCCGAGTTCGGCGACGGCATCGCGGATCTCCTCTTGCACGTCGCTCTGCTTCGCGTCCTCGTCGGTCGTGATCGAGTAACTGATCACTCCGTCTCCCCCGCCGCCGAAGACGGCCGCCATCCCGCTGCCGCCGCTGCCGATGCTCACCTGCACCGTGCGAATCGCGGCGACATCGGCGAGGACCCCCTCGACCCGCTCCGCCTGTGTCAGCTGCGCGTCGAGGCTCGTCCCGGGCGCGAGCGTCTGCGTGAGGCCGACCGAGTTCTGCTCGTCGGACCCCATGAAGTTCGTCTTCATCAGCGGCGTCGCCGCGATCGTTCCGCCGAACACGAGCAGGGCCGCGAGAAGCGTCACGGCGGGGTGCGCGAGCGTCCAGGTAACGATCGGCCGATAGGCGCGCTGCATACGCGTCTCGCGCCCCTCGGCCGGGATCGGATCCGCGGCGCGGTGCCCGCCCCGGCGGCCGTCTTTCAGGAACCAGAACGCGAGCACGGGCACGATCGTCAGCGCGACGAACAGCGACGCGGCGAGCGCGATCGTGACGGTGAAGGCGAAGGGGCGGAACAGTTCGCCGACCATGCCCGAGACGAAGGCCATGGGCAGGAACACGGCGATCGTCGTGATCGTCGACGCCGTGATGGCGCCCGCCACCTCGCGCACGGCGGCGACGATCACCCCGGCGCGATCCGCATCGGCGCGTTCCCCGAGGTGCCGCTTGATGTTCTCGATCACGACGATGGAGTCGTCGACCACGCGGCCGATCGAGATGGTGAGCGCACCCAGCGTGAGCATGTTGAGCGAGTAGTCGGCGAAGTCCAGCCCGATGAAGGTGAGGAGCACCGAGACGGGGATCGAGATCGCCGTGACGAGGGTCGCGCGCACCGACATGAGGAAGACGAGGATGACGATGACCGCGAAGAGCAGACCGAGCAGGCCCTCGGTCGTGAGGGTTTCGATGGAGCGCTCGACGTAGGGCGCCTGATCGAACACGATGGTCATCTTCGCCCCGTCGAGCGAGGTCTCGAGATCGGGCAGTGCGGCCTGCACGGCGTGCGAGACGTCGACAGTGTTGGCCGCCGACAGCTTGGTCACGGCGATGGTGAGCGCCGGCTCCCCGTTGACGCGCGAGATGCTCTGCTCGGGGTTCGCCTCGAGCCGCACGTCGGCGACGTCGCCGATCGTGATGGTCTTGAGCGGCTTCGGCTCGGCGGTTTCGGCGGGTGCCGCGGTGGGATCAGCACCCATCGCCGCGCCCGCGCCGGCCGGCTGACCGGCCTGCGCCGCCGCCGCGGCCTTCGCCGCCGCCTCCGCGGCTTCGGCCTGCGCCCGTGCCTGCAGCAGCCCCGCATCGCGCACGAGCGGAAGATCCTTGATCTCCGCGACGGAATCGAGCGTCGCGCCGGCCTGAACCGCGAGCGTGCGATCGCCATCCGCTACGCTGCCCGCGGCCATGAGCACACCGCTCTGCTGCAGGGCGTCGATGATCGACTGCGTGGTCAGCGCCTCGTCGGCCAGCTCATCCGTATCAGGCTCGATGGTCACGCGATCGCCGCGCGCCCCGAGCAGCTGCGCCTGCCGCACGCCATCGATGTCGGCGATCTCGGGCAGTACGAGCCGATCGACGCGGCGCGCGGTCTCCTCGGCGTCGGCACCCGCCGGCGGTGTCACCGCGATCTGGATCACCGGGAAGTCGTCGATCGATCCCGAGGCGACCGACGGCTCCACGCCGTCGGGCAGTAGCGCGGAGATGCGCGAGATCGCGCGCTCGACCTTCTGCTCCGTGGCCGGCAGGTCGACGCCGTAGGTGAACTCCGCGAGCACCATCGAGGCGCCGGTCGACGACGTCGCCGTGGTCTGCTCGAGGCCCGGCACTCCGCGCAGCGCCGTCTCGATCGGCCCGGACACGTCGTTGTTCACGACCTCGGGCGACGCCCCGGGATAGCTCGTGACCACGGCCACCGCCGGGAACTGCACCGACGGCATCAGCTCCTGCTTGAGCGAGCCGACGGCAAGGAAGCCGAACACCGACGCGACGATGGTGACAAGGGCGATGAGCGCGCGGTTCTTCAGGCTCAGCCGGGCAAGCAGGTGCATGCGTGAAGTCTCCCACACCCCGCTGACACCGCGTTCGGCGGCCCCCGTCGGGCCCGGCGGATCAGCCGGGCCATAATTGAACAATGCCCCGTAATCGCCGCACCCTCGGCGCGATCACCCCCGCCGACTTCTCGCGACTCGCACAGCTCCGGCGCATGCAGGGTGTCGCACTCGCACTGCTCGGGATCATGGCGATCATCTTCATCATCTCCTTCGCCCTCCAGCAGCAGTACCCGTGGCTGGGCTTCGTTCGCGCCGCGAGCGAGGGCGGCATGGTCGGCGGGCTCGCGGACTGGTTCGCGGTGACCGCGCTGTTCCGGCACCCGCTCGGCATCCGGATCCCGCACACGAACCTCGTGTCGAGCAAGAAGGACGAGATCGGGGCGGGGCTCGGATCGTTCATCGAGGAGAACTTCCTCGCCGACGACATCGTGCACGAGAAACTCGCCGGGATCAGCGGCGCCCGGGCGGCCGGGCAGTGGCTGCAGCAGCCCGGAAACGCGGCGCGGCTCACCGAGATGGCCTCGAGTGCGGGCCTCGGGGCGCTCACGGTGCTCGACGACCGCGATGTGCAGGAGCTCATCGAGGCGCTCGTGCGGCGCCACGTCATCGACCCCGCCTGGGGCCCGCTGCTCGGCCGCGGCCTCGACTCGTTCGTCGGCGGCGGCCACCAGGAGCCGCTCATCGACATGGCCGCGAACCGGCTCGAGGAGTGGCTCGTGTCGCACCCCGAGGCCTTCGAGCGCATGGTCTCGACCCGCCTGCCGGCGTGGGTGCCGAGCATCGCGCAGCGGTTCGTGGATGAGCGCGTGCACAGTGAGGCCGTCCGCTTCGCGCGCGCCGTGAAGGAGGATCGCCGGCACCCGTTCCGGGTCGCCGCCGCCCGCTTCCTCTCGGACCTGGCCCGAGACCTGGGCGAGAAGACGGAGCTGCAGGAGCAGCTCGAATCCTTCAAGCACGAAGTGTTCGACAGCCCGCGAATCCGCTCACTGGCGGCCAGCACCTGGGTCGCCGCGCGGACGGCGCTCATCGAGATGCTGCAGGATCCGGAGAGCGAGCTGCGCATCCGCATGGTGGCGGCCCTGCAGGATTTCGGCCGGCGCCTGCTCGCCGATCGCACGCTGCAGTACAAGATCGACGTCTGGGTGATGGGCGCCGTCGAGCACCTGGTGCATCGCTACCGGCACGACCTCGCGAACGTCGTGACCGAAACCGTGCAGCGCTGGGACGCGCAAGAGGCCTCCGAGAAGATCGAACTGCAGATCGGCAAGGATCTGCAGTTCATCCGCATCAACGGCACGGTGGTCGGCTCGCTCGCCGGCCTCGCGATCTACACGGTTGCCACGCTGGTGATCGCCCCGCTCGCCGCCGCCGCGTAGGCCCCGGTCACTTCTTGTACGTCTGCTTCGCCGTCCGGAACCCGGCGGCGTACTTCACGGAACTGATGTTCACGTAGAACGTGTGCTTCCCGGCCCCGGCATCCTTCTTCGCCACAGTGAGCTTCACCACCGCCTTGCCGCTCTTCGCCGCGAGCTTTCCCGAGGCGACCCGGCGATAGGCCCCGCTCCCGAGACGGTCGTAGACGGCGACGCTGGCGCCCGTCTGGTACGCGGGTGCGGAGACGACCACGGCGTAACCTCCCGAGGCTCTCGCGAGTCGCGTCACCTTCGTCTTCGCCTTCGAGTAGGCGACGTTCGCGTTCAGCGTCAGCGTCGAACTCGCCGTCTTGGTCGCCTTCGCCGTGCCGCTCAGCCATTGCGTGACCGGCGCGTCGATCCGGTATTTGCCCGGGGTGGTGCTCGGCGCCATGTTCACCTGCGCCGGGTTGTCCCCCACGTGGATCGGGAGTACCACGAGCTTCGGTCGCTTGACCGCGGAGGCCGCCACGCCCGCGTTCTTGGCGAGCACGGTCGCCGCGGGGATCGTCCCCGCGGCGGTTCCCATGGCGTACGAGAGGCCACCGACCTCGGCCGTTCCGCTCACGGTGAGCGTGTATGCGAGCCCCTCTGCGGCCGTCTCGGGAAGCGTCACGGTGGTCAGCGTCCGCTTCAGCTCCGGCGTCCCGAGCAGGGGGTTCGAGGTCACCGGCCCGGCAGGCCCGAGTTGCAGCACGCACGAGCCGAAGCGGCTCTCGAGCTCCGGTGAGGCGACGGTCGGGTGCGTGACGACCGAGACGCTGATCGACTTGCCGAGATCGGCCCCAGTCAGCGTGTACGACGGATCGTTCGCGCCGGCGATCAGTTCGTCGTCCCGCCACCAGAGGTACACCGGTGGGGAGTTGTAGCTCACCACACCCGGCGTGCCGGGGTAGGAGGGCACGCCCGAAACGGAGAGCGACTGGCCCACGACCGGCGCACCCTGCAGGCTGACGCTCCCGGCGTTCGTCGGCGGCGGCGGCCCCTCATCGAGGTTGACCGTGGCAATGATGCCGGTCACATTCACGCCGCTGACGACGATCGTCGGCATCGCCGTGATGTAGTCGGGCATGCCGCTCGGCTTGACCTTGAGGTCGTAGCTTCCGCTCGGCAGGCCGATCTGGCTCGGGAAGACGAAGGTGCCGTCGAACGTGTTGAGGTGCGCCGAGAAGGGCGGAGAGTAGCTCTCGACCGTCACATCCGCGATCTGGATCGGCTGACCGTAGATGTCGTAGATGCTGCCGGAAACGGTATAGCCGCCCGCGCCCTGCGCGGCGAGCGGAGCCGCCGTGACCGTCAGGCCGAGCGCGACCGCGAGAGCGACGGCCCCCCGGCTTATTCGCGAGGGTATGGTTCGCATGATTCCCCCTTGAACACCATCGTCGAGCGTGCGTCGCGACAGGTTCTCTGCATCCAGCGTGCCGGTGCCTCGCTCGCGACGGCTATGGGGGAACGCGCTTACTTCTTCGTCGCCCCGCTCGCGCGGTTTCGCCCGAACGCGATCAGCGCGCGAAGGCGACCGGGAGCTGCAGATCCTGCACGCGATCGCCGAGCGCGGTGTGGTCGGCCCGCGTCGTCACCGCGCAGCGGACACGCGTGCAATCGAGCCCCTCCTGCACGGGATCGACCACGATCAGCCGCGCGGTGAAGGATCCCGTCTCGGCATCGTCGTATCCCTGCGTCGCAAAGGCGCGCCAGGCCCAGTCGTCGGTGATCCAGACGCTCGAGAGCGGATCGGCCTCCCCGGGGGCCTCGGGCTCGTGCGCTTCGAGCGCTCCCTCGGGCAGGCCTCCGAGGCAGGGCGTCGGTCGTTCCCCGGGCTCGGGCACCACGCAGATGCCGACGTAGATGCCGATGCTCGGGTCGAACCCCGTTCCGTGCACGGTCAGGATCTCGCCCACCCGCAGGTCGCCGAGATCGGCCGGCTCCCCGTCCGCTCCGTCGACCCTGAGCTCGCGCGTGCGGCCGTCGGCGCCGGTGGCCCGCGCTTCCGACACGATCTCGTCGGGCACGGTCTGGCCGGATCCGCCGGCGCTGTGGTGCGAGAGGATCGGCACCAGGATCATCGCCGCGGCGCCCAGCAGCACGACCACCGCCACGATGAGCAGCACGATCAGCGCGCGCCGCACACGTCGCCCCCCTGCGGTTCGGTCGATCATCCACCCATGCTAGTGCTCCGTCACGGGAGGCTCTGCACAGCCCGCGCGTGCTAAACTCGTGCCTATACGTCTATTGGGTTGAATATGCCTCGCGAGCCATGCGTTCCAGCATGAGTTTCCGCGAGGCCCGAATGTGTAAGGGGGTCACGCATGGGGCGCGGCCGTCAGAAAGCAAAGCACACCAAGGTCGCCCGGGAGCTGAAGTACTTCAGCCCGGATACCAACCTTTCAGCGCTCGAGCGCGAGCTCGCCTCGAAGCAGGCGAGCGAGGATCCCTGGGCCGAGTACGCAGACAAGTACAACGACGACGAGCTCGAGGACGACGACGAATAGCCGGGCACGCCGCGGCCATCGACCGCGCCGCCTCCCTGCGCTGGTCGTGCCCATCCGCACCCGAATCGGAGCACCCGAACGGCAGCGCCCTGATTGGGGCGCGCAGACCGGTCGGCCGACCGATCAGTCGGCGTAGGTTCCCACGAGCCTGACGGCGCCGCCGTCGACGCCCTTCGCCCCCTGCTCGAAACCCGACAGATCGCGGCCGCTCAGCGAGACGACTCCCGCAGGCCAGGTGGTCACGCCCTTCGCGGTCAGGGCCGAGGCGACGGCATCCGCACGCGCGGCCTCCACGACCGCGAACATGCCGATGCCGAGGTTCCAGGCTCCCTCGAGGCTCTCGATCGTGTGCCCGCCGAGATCGGCGAGGTGACGGAACACCGGCAGCGGCGACCACGCGGCGCGATCCAGCTCGATCCATGCGCCGACCGGCAGAACCCTGGCGAGGTTCGCGGCGATCCCACCGCCGGTGACGTGGCTCAGCGCGTGGATCGCTCCCGCGAGGCCGGGGTCGCCGAGCACGCCCAGCAGGGGCCCGGTGTAGAGCGCTGTCGGTTCGAGCAGCGCTTCGCCGTAGCTCGTGCCGAGCTCGTCCGAGCGGTCGGCATACGAGATGCCGCGATCCGCGAGGATCCGGCGCACGAGCGAGAAGCCGTTCGAGTGGAGCCCCGACGCCGCCATCGCGAGTACCACGTCGCCATCGGCGACGCGCTCCGGGCCGAGCAGGTCGTCGGCTTCGACCACGCCCACGGCCGCACCCGCGACGTCGTAGTCGTCCGCACCCAGCAGCCCCGGATGCTCGGCGGTCTCACCGCCCACGAGGGCGGTGCCGGTGGCCTCGCACGCGCCGGCGATCCCGCCCACGATCGCAGCGATCCGCTCGGGCACCACGCGGCCGCAGGCGATGTAATCGGTCATGAACAGGGGCCGTGCGCCGACCACCACGATGTCGTCGACCACCATCGCCACGAGGTCCTGGCCGATCGTGTCGTGCTTGTCGAGCGCCTGCGCGATAGCGACCTTCGTGCCGACCCCGTCGGTCGAGCTCGCGAGCAGCGGCCGGCGGTACCCGAGCAGCGCCGAGGCGTCGAAGAGGCCGGCGAAGCCGCCGACCCCGCCCAGCACCTCGGGACCCTGCGTGCGACCGACCGCGGCCTTCATCAGCTCGACGGCGAGATCCCCGGCCGCCGTATCGACGCCGGCGCGGGCATACGCATTGCTCTGTTCGCTCACGCGTCAAGCCTACCGGCAGGCCGGCAAGAGTAGACTGTCAACGCCGCGGTGCGCGGCGCCACTCTCTTCTGCAGGAGCCATCACCCAGCATGTGCGGCATCGTCGGCATCGTTTCCACCGAACCCGTCAATCAGCAGATCTACGACAGCCTGCTGCTGCTGCAGCACCGCGGGCAGGATTCGACCGGGATCGCCACGGCCGACGGGGACCAGTTCCACATGGTGAAGGCGAAGGGCCAGGTGCGCGAGGCCTACCGCACGCGCGACATGCGGCAACTCCTCGGCAACGTCGGTCTCGGCCACGTGCGCTACGCCACGCGCGGCAATGCCGACCGCGAGGAAGAGGCGCAGCCGTTCTACGTGAACGCGCCCTACGGCCTGATCCTCGTGCACAACGGAAACCTCACCAATACCCGCGAGCTCAGCGCCGCCCTCTACAACGTCGATCGCCGCCACCTCAATACGCACTCCGACACCGAGCTGCTGCTCAACGTGCTCGCGAACGAGTTGCAGGCCGGGCTCTCTGGCGATTCGCTCACCGCTGACGAGGTATTCGACGCCGTGGGGCGCCTGCACGAGCGCGTGGAGGGATCCTACGCCGCCATCGCACTCATCGCGGGCCACGGCCTGCTGGCATTCCGCGACCCCTTCGGCATCCGCCCGCTCGTGCTCGGCCGGCGGCAGAGCCCCACCGGCAAGGATGAGTGGGTCGTCGCATCCGAATCGCTCGTGCTCGAATCGGGCGGCTACGAGATCGTCCGCGACCTCGAGCCCGGCGAGGCCGTGCTCATCTCGCCCGACGGCTGGATGTACTCGCGCCAGTGCGCGCGGAACCCGCGGCTCGTGCCCTGCTCGTTCGAATACATCTATCTCGCGCGACCCGACTCGGTGATGAACGGCATCTCGGTCTACGACGCCCGCCTGCGCCTCGGCGACGTGCTCGCCGAGCAGGTCGCCGCCGAGATCCCGGCCGGCGATATCGACGTCGTGATGCCGATCCCCGATTCCGCGCGACCGAGCGCCATGCAGGTCGCCCAGACGCTCGGCATCGAATACCGCGAGGGCTTCTTCAAGAACCGCTACGTCGGCCGCACCTTCATCATGCCCGGCCAGGCCGTGCGCAAGAAGAGCGTTCGGCAGAAGCTGAACGCCATGAGCACCGAGTTCCGCGGCAAGAACGTGCTGATCGTCGACGACTCGATCGTGCGCGGCACGACCTCGCGCGAGATCGTCGAGATGGCGCGAGCCGCGGGCGCCTCATCGGTCACGTTCGCCTCGGCAGCGCCGCCCGTGCTCTACCCGCACGTCTACGGCATCAACATGCCGAGCAGCAACGAGCTCATCGCTCACGGGCGCACGACGCGTCAGATCGCCAACGAGATGAACGCGGATCGCCTGATCTACCAGACCGTGGAGGGCATGGACCGCGCCATCATGGCCGGTCAGAGCCACGTGACCGAGCTCGAGAGCAGCTGTTTCACGGGCGAATACATCGCCGGCAACATCACCGACGAGTACCTGTCGTGGGTAGAGGCCACCCAGGAGAGCTGACCCTCGGCGTCCCCCATGGGCCGACCGCGAGGCGCGGCTCGGCACGAAGCGCGCGAAGCGATGCTTCGCTCCAAGCAGGCTTCGTGGGGTAGAGGCCACCCAGGAGAGCTGACCCACAGCGTTCCCCATGGGCCGACCGCGAGGCGCGGCTCGGCGCCACGATGCGCGTGCGGGTCAACGCCGACCCGCGCGCGGCATCACTCGGCAGAGTCGGTCTTCTTCTCGGCTGCAGCGCGCAGCGCGTCGGCTTCGGCCTTCGCGGCCGCCGCTTCGGCCTTCGCCTTCGCGAGCTCGTCGTCGGCGGCGGGTGCCACCGAAGCCGCCGGAGCCGCGGGCGCGGCAGCGCTCTCGGCCTCGCCCTTCTCCTCACCGCCGACTTCCTTCTTGAGGATCTTCATCGACTGGCCGAGGCTCTTCGCGAGCGCGGGCAGCTTGGGCGCGCCGAACAGCAGCAGCACGATGAAGATGATGACGATCAGCGTGGGGCCGGAAAGGTTTCCAAGCATGACTGGGTAGCTCCTGTCGTATGAGGTACAGCGATTATTGCACGTCGACCTGGATCGCCAGCGCGGCGCCCTGTTTGCGTTTGACCGCAAGGCCGAGCAGCAGCGCGAGCAGCGCGCCAATCGCGAGCCCGATGGCCGCGCCGATCACGAGCGCGAGGCCGACGGCCTGGCCGAGCTCGTAGTTCGCATCGGGCGCAACGGGCAGCAGCAGCGCCGCGATCGCGGCGACGAGCGCACCGACCGCGGCGCCGACGAGCATGATCCGCCCGTGCCGCACCGAGCGCTCGAGACCCACCTCGACCTCGGCTCTGCGGGTCTCGTGCGGCTCATCGGTCTCGGGTGCGCGATCGCTCGGCGGCGTCGCGTCTACGTTCGTCATGCTCCCATTCTCTCAGGCTTCACGGACGCCGAGGCACCCGTGCACCGAGACTCAGCCATCACCCAGCCAAGCGCCGGAGCGGTGCGGACCGGGCGCCCGTCTGCGCGGCGCCCGGGCGGTGCCGTCAGGGCGTCATCCTGATCACCGGAAGCAGCGGCGTCAGATCGGCGCGCACGCCCGAAGCCGTGAGCCGGCCCTCGGCGAGCGCCGCCTCCCAGTCGAGGCTTCCGGTCGCGAGCGCGAGCCACGTGCCGGGATCCGTCTCGACAACCCCCGGGGGCGTACCGCGCGTGTGCCGCGGCCCCGGCAGGCACTGCGTCGCCCCGAAGGGCGGCACGCGAACCTCGAGCGCGTTGCCCGGCGCGCGTTCGGCGAGTTCTTCGAGCAGGAATCGCACGGCCGTCGCGGTGACCTGCCTCGTCGCATCGCCGGCGAGGGCGGCGCGCAGGGCGGCCATGCCGTCGGCCTCCGCGATCCTCCGTCTCGCCATGCCGCCAAGCCTAGACCTCGCCCCGGCGGCACGGTGCGCCCTCGGCGCCGCGCACGCCGGTGCCGAGAGAGCGGGCGCTGGCCGGGCGACGGATCGACCGGGGCAAGTAGGCTTATGCCGTGAAGATTCTCGTGCTGGGGCCAGGAGCCCGTGAACACGCCATCGTCAAGGCTCTGCTCGCCGAAGCGGCCGACCATGAGGTGGTGTGCGCGCCCGGTAACGCGGGTATCGCGGCCGCGGGCGTCGAGACCCCGGCGCTCGATGCGAACGACCCGGTGGCGGTGGCGAACTTCGTGCAGGATCGCGGCTTCGATCTCGTGGTGATCGGCCCCGAGGCGCCGCTCGTCGCCGGGGTCGCCGACCCGCTGCGCGAACGCGGCGTGCCGGTCTTCGGGCCGGGCCGGGCCGCCGCGCAGCTCGAGGGGTCGAAGGCGTTCGCCAAGCGGATCATGGCCGAGGCCGGGGTGCCCACGGGGCGCGCGCAGCGCGTTTCGACCGCGACCGAGGCCGCGCACGTGCTCGACGAGTTCGGCTCGCCCTACGTGGTGAAGGCCGACGGCCTCGCTGCGGGGAAGGGCGTGCTCGTGACCGAGGATCGCGATGCGGCGCTCGCGCACGTCGCCACCTGGGCGCCGCACGGCGAGGTGCTGATCGAGGAGTTCCTCGACGGCCAGGAGGTGTCGCTCTTCTTCTTCGCCGATGGTCACGACGTCATGCCGCTGAGCCCTGCGCAGGACTACAAGCGCATCTTCGACGGCGACGAGGGCCCGAACACCGGCGGCATGGGGGCCTACTCCCCGCTGCCGTGGCTGCCGGGCGGCGTCGAGGGATTCGTGGACGAGGTCACCGCGACGGTGGCCCTGCCCACCGTTCGCCGGCTCGAGGCCGAGGGCACCCCGTTCATCGGCCTGCTCTACTGCGGCCTGATCGTGACGAAGGCGGGCGTGCGCGTGATCGAGTTCAATGCGCGCTTCGGCGATCCCGAGACGCAGGTGGTGCTGCCGCGACTCGCCTCGCCCCTCAGCATGTATCTGCTCGCCGCGGCCAGTGGCACGCTCGCGGCGCAGCCCACTCCCGTGTTCACCGACGAAGCCGCCGTGGTCGTGGTGGTGGCCAGCGAGGGATACCCGGGCGACGCGATCACCGGGCGCGAGCTGCGCGGCATCGGTGCGGACGGCGAACTGGCGGATCCGGTGCCAGGCACCCATCTCGTGCACGCCGCGACGAAGCGCGACGAACAGGGCCGCTGGTTCGCGACCGGCGGCCGAGTGCTCGGGGCGGTCGCCCTCGGCGCCGACTTCGCGGATGCCCGGCAACGGGCCTACGAGGCGGTCGAGCGCATCGGTCTCGAGGGCGGCCAGCACCGCCGCGACATCGCCCTTCGGGTGGTCGCGCCGTGAGCACGCGGGCGCTGCCCGGCTGGCGGCACATCTATTCGGGCAAGGTGCGGGACCTCTACGTCCCCGACCGGGCGGATGAGCGGGAGCCCCGGCACCTGCTCGTCGTCGCGAGCGATCGGATCAGCGCGTTCGACCACATCCTCGAGCCGCCGATCGCGGGCAAGGGAGCCGTCCTGACGGCGCTCTCGCGCTGGTGGTTCGACCGGATCGACGTGCCGAACCACCTGGCCGACGCCGATCCCGCGGCGCCGCCCGTCCCCGACGAGGTTCGTGACCGCGCCATGCTCACGCGGCGCCTCGACATGCACCCGATCGAGTGCGTGGTGCGCGGCGCGCTCACCGGCTCCGGCTACGCCGAGTACGTGCGAACAGGGGCCGTCTGCGGCATCGAACTGCCCGCGGGGCTGAACGACGGCGACCTGCTCGACGAGCCGATCTACACGCCCGCGTACAAGGCGCCGCTCGGTGAGCACGACGAGAACATCACGTTCGAGCGATCCGCCGAACTGGTCGGCCAGGCCACCGCCGCCGCGCTGCGCGACACGTCCCTGCGCATCTTCTCCGCGGCGCGGGAGCTCGCCGCCGCGCGCGGCGTGATCCTCGCCGACACCAAGTTCGAGTTCGGCTGGGACGCCGCGGTCGCGGGGTCCGCCCCGGCCGACCTCGTGCTGGCGGATGAGGTGCTCACCAGCGATTCGTCGCGCTACTGGGACGCCGAGGGGTACGCGGTGGGCGGGCCGGATCGGCTCGCGAGCTTCGACAAGCAGATCGTGCGCAACTGGCTCTCGGCGAACTGGGACCGGGCCGGGGAGCCCCCGGTGCTCCCGGCCGACATCGTCGAGCGCACCCTCGGCCGCTACCGCGAGCTCTACGATCGCCTGACCGGCGCCGCCTGAGCCCCGAGCCGCTCGACACTCGTCGGCGCCGGCCGCCCGGGCCTCCGCGCACGACGCATCCTCGCGCATCTTGAAAGAACTTGAATCTTCAAGTATTATTGAGGATCGAAGCCGAGAGGACGCCCATGACCCAGAATCTCCCCGCAGCCGAGCAGACCCGCCGCACCCAGGATCTACTGCCCGACGCGACCCGCATGGGCGTCGTCACGCTCGCGGTCGCCGACCTCGATCTGATGCTCGCCTTCTACCGGGATACGCTCGGCCTGCAGCTGCTCGCGCAGGATCGCGGCACGGCGATCCTCGGGCGCAGCGGCGCACCCGTGCTGATCCTCGATCAAGACGGCTCGCTCTCGCACGCGCCGCTCACCGCGGCCGGGCTCTATCACACGGCCTTCCTCTACGGGAGCGCGGCAGAACTCGCCTCCGTCGTCTACGCGGTGGCCCGCGCGTACCCCGAACGCTTCCAGGGCTCGAGCGACCATCTCGTGAGCGAAGCCTTCTATTTCTCCGACCCCGAGGGCAACGGCGTCGAGCTCTACACCGACCGGCCGCGCTCGTCCTGGTCCATCGGCGAGCTCGGCCAAGTCGACATGGCGACGCTGCCGCTCGATCCCAACGCCTACCTCCGCACCCACCTGACCGAGCAGGGCGCAGAGGCCGCGGCCGGCGAGGAGGCGAGGATCGGGCACGTGCACCTCAAGGTCGGCGACATCGGCACCGCTCGGCGCTTCTACGCCGACACGCTCGGATTCTCGGTCACCGCGTCGCTCGGCAGCCAGGCGCTCTTCGTCTCGGCCGGCGGGTACCACCACCACCTCGGGATGAACACCTGGGAATCACGCGGCGCCGGGGAGCGCGGCCCGGCCCTCGGGCTCGGCGAAGTAACGATCGCGCTGCCGAGCGCCGCCGACGACGCAACCGCCGACGGCTCGCTCGGCGCGCTCGATGCGCTCGGCGCGCTCGACCAGCGGCTCGCCGACCGCGGCATCGCGCGGGAGTTCGACGGGCGCGAACTCGTCGTCTACGACCCCTGGCGCAACCGCGTGCGGGTGACCACCGTCTGAGCGAGCTCGAGCCGACCGCGGGCCCGGCTGCGCGCGACCGTGGGCACGGTGGGACGCGGCGGGGTGCGGTTGGGCGCGCGGGGTCGGCGCACCGTCGAACCGCACTGCGGATAGACTCCGGGAATGACACACACCCAGTCCGCTGCCCGCGCGGCATCGCTCCGCTGCCTCGCCCTCGTGCTCGCCTCGGCGGCGATCGCCTGGCTGCTCTTCATCATCGGCCAGTACGTGCGCCTCATGGAGACGGCGGGCGCACCCGAGGGCTCCGATCCGACCACGGCGATCTCCTCGGCGCCGTACTTCAACGTCGCCGCCGTCGTCGTGCTCAGCCTCGGCGCGCTTCTGGCGAAGCGACGTCTGGCCGCCTATCGCGCGCTCGAGGCCGATCGGAGCACCCTCGTCGCGGCGGTCGCCGGCTTCGCGATGATCATGGTGATCGTCTCCGCAGTGCTCGCCACGTGGGCGGTCTTCGCACTCTTCCTCGGCGGCTTTTTCGACGGCCGTTCCGCAGACGATCCCGCGGCGCGCATCATCGACCTGTACGTGCCGATCGTGCTCTACACCGCACTCGTCGTGACGCTGCTGCTCATGGGGTTCGTCTTCCCCGGGCGGGCGGCGGCCCCGGCCGAAGCGGCGCCGAGCGCGGCGGCTCCGGCGCTGCCGGCCACGGCCCCGGCGCCCGCCGACCCGCGCGCCGGGCAGCGCGCGGTCGCCCTGGCCTTCGCGACGCCGATCATCGCGGCGGCCATCGCGCTCGTGCTCGGCCTCATCGTCTACGACGTCACGCGCACCGCGCTCGAGGTGTGGGTGTGGCTCGTCATCCTCGTCCTCATCGCCGTCGGGGTGGCGCTCGGCACCGCCTTCGCGCGGCGCGGGCAGGACGCCCTCGGCTCGCAGGCCCCCGTCGCGGGCGCAGCCTCGGTGCTCAACTTCGTGCTGGTCGTGGTCTTCGCCGTCGCCGCATCGAGCATGTCCCTCGGCTACGGAATAGCTGCCGTCTCGGGCCTCAGCATCTCCCCGAACCTCTCGCTGTCCGCCTATGCCGACGAGCAGAAGTTCGACGAGACGGGGGTGATGCCGACCGAGTTCGTCGATCCGCATATCTCGCTCTGGGGGTCGGATCTGAAGCGCGGCAGCACGGCCACGGTAGACCTCGAGCCCGGGGACGCCCAGCCGATCCTCACCGCCACCGTCGACGGCGCCCGCTGGCTGAGCGAGGAGACCATCCTTCGCGGCGAAGACCTGGCCCCCGGCGCGTACGTGCTTACCGCGACCGGTGAGGCCCCCGACGGGCAGGCGATCACCTCGACCCTCCGCCTGACCGTGACGGAGGGCAGCACCGTCGTGTTCCCGGATGGCGAGGCGAGCACCGACATGCCCTCGGTCAGCCGCATCCTTCCGATCAGCGCCGGATGGTTCTTCGGCGACCTGCTGCCCGCGGGCCTGCTGCTGCTACTGGCGCTCTGCCTCCTCGCGACGACCCTCCGCGAACGCAATCGCGCCCGCGGAGGCGACACGGCCGCGGCGCCGGCCGCCGCACCGTCACCGGCGGCGGTCGATCCGGCTCGGGCACCCTCCGGTACCGAGTAAACTCGAAGCCGAACTTCTTTTCGCCGACCGGGAGGCTCGTGTGCCCACGATTGTTGTTGATGTGATGCCGAAGGCCGAACTGCTCGACCCCGCCGGCAAGGCCGTCGCCGGGTCGCTGCGCCGCTCGGGCGACAGCCCGTTCACCGACGTGCGCATCGGCAAGCGGTTCGAGCTGACCGTCGAGGGCGAGGTCACCGACTCGGTGCTCGCCGAGGCCCAGCGCCTCGCCGAAGAGCTGCTGAGCAACCAGGTGATCGAAGACGTCGTCGCCGTGACGGTCGCGTGAGGCCCGCCGCGTGAGGGTCGGCGTCGTCACCTTCCCCGGGTCGCTCGACGACCGGGACGCGCAGCGCGCCGTGCGGCTCGCCGGCGCGGAGCCGGTGGCGCTGTGGCACGGCGACCACGACCTGCACGGTGTGGACGCGATCGTTCTGCCCGGCGGCTTCTCCTA
>JAGQTL010000069.1 GCA_020439035.1 Leucobacter sp.
GGTTCATGGGGCGAGAACGCACGGTGAGGACTTCGGTCTCGGTGCTGAGCGGGTCTTTCCAGACAAAGTGGTCGCCGATCTGCAAGTCCACAACTCGGATAGTTCGCATGCGACTGACCCTGGTGCACGTCGGCCGCCGGTTTGGCTTTCTGTGAATGTGTATCCCAGATAGCCTCCTTAACGTCAGCGCCGTCCTGCGTGATCTGAACCATCCGTTCGTCAACGGAACAAGCCGGCTGTGAACTATCAAGACTCGCTGACCGAGGCGGTCCTGAGGGCACTTTCCACGCGACCGTCGATTGCTGACGCTGCATACGCCCTGCCACCGAGGCACCCCCGGTGGCAGGGCCGGA
This sequence comes from Leucobacter sp., assembly GCA_020439035.1. Classification (GTDB taxonomy): domain Bacteria; phylum Actinomycetota; class Actinomycetes; order Actinomycetales; family Microbacteriaceae; genus Leucobacter. The sequence goes on from JAGQTL010000069.1 coordinate 354, forward strand.
CTTCCAGTGGCACGAGGAGGGGTGAGTTGAGTCGTTGGGAATGGCCCGCCCGGAACGCAGCCATCCGGCGCCCGCCAGCGCCACCCCAGCGAAGGAGCGAGCACCCGGGCTAGGGGGCGGAACGACACCCTTGCCTGAGTCCGCGCACTGGATCGGGGGGTCTCACATCTGCGATGGAACACGTCGGGGATCTAGTTGATGAAGGGCTCGTTGGGTGGCCGACTCCGAGACCGCATTGCTGGGCATGACGGCGCGGACCTCACGCCGGCGGCCGAGGTGTTGGCCGAGGTGCGTTCCGGACGATGACGCTCGTCGTGGTTCGTGCATCACCGCCGGCTGGGCCCTCGAGGTGAGCATGCGGCATACGAATCTTTGGGAAGGTGACATGCACGGTTCGCCCAAAAGGGCGAGCACGCGGCATACCGTCGCGGACCATGAACGATCTCTCTCGACGCCACTTGGTCACCGGCGCGCTCGGTGCCGCCACGACGGGCACGATGATTGCCATGACTTCGCCCGCGTATGCCGCGAGCCCACCTTCCGCGGTCGACCTCACGGTGCGCATCGCCACCTTCAACGCCAGCCTGAACCGCAACGCGGCAGGCGATCTGGTCCGTGACCTGAGCACGTCGGGGAACGCCCAGGCCAGGGTCATCGCCGAGTTCATCCAGCGGACCGACCCGGACATCATCCTCATCAACGAGTTCGACTACGTCGAGAACGGTCTCGCCGCAACGCTTTTCCGTGACAACTACCCCCGTGTCGCGCAGAACGGCGCGCCCCCCATCGACTTCCCGTACTTCTTCACCGCCCCCTCCAACACCGGCATCCCCAGCGGATTCGACCTCAACAACAACGGGGTCGTCGGCGGGGGAGACGACGACTTCGGCTTCGGGCTGTTCCCGGGGCAGTACGGCATGGTCACACCGCGACAGGCCTGAACCGGTGTGACAGGCTGGGCGTATGGGGGCCGTGCCGTGAGCGAACCCGAGACCGAGCGGGTCGTGATTGTGCTGCGGGAGCGACCGCCCGCGGCGGTCGCGATGCGTCTTCATCGACTGCTCGGCATCGGCGCTGCCGAGGTGCTCAAGCGCGCCGACGACGCGCAGCCGCTGCTGGACCGGGGATTGTGGTTGAACGACCGCATCCCGCTCGCGCACCTGCTGCGGGACGTTGTCGATGCTGTCGCGGGGCTGGCATTCGACGTGCACGTCGTCGCTCCCGAGGGTGCGGCCGGGCCCGACACGGTGACGGGCGTGCAGGTCTTGTGGAACATGCTGCTCGCCGATCGCGAGGCGCCGCCGGCCGTGCGCCCGGAACCCGATCTGGAGCTCGCCCGAGCCATAGCTGACGCAACCCGGGCCGCGCTGTCGGAGCTGCCTGGGAGCGTGGCGGACGACCTGTGCGCGGTGGCGCTTGTCACGACCGGTGACGGACTGCGCCCATACCTCACCGTCACGGTCGACGTCGACGAGCGGTGGGATCTCGCCGCCAGCGAGTTCGCGCTCATCGGCGACGAGCACTTCGAAGCCCTGAGAGATGTCTGGGATGCCCGCGGCGACCTGTACGAGCTCGACGACGAAGCCCTCGACGTCGAATTCGCGGTGCGGCTCGCGACCCTCGAAGAGGCGCTGCGCCTCCTCGACATCGAGGGCGTGTTCGGCGCGGGCGAAGCGCGGCAGCAGGTGCTGCTGCTCGTCGCCACCATGCCGCCCGACCCCTCCGACGCGGCATATGCACGCCGACTCAACCCGGATGGGCCGCGCTTTCGGGACTGGCTGCGGGAAGCATCCGAGGCGCCCGAGCTCGTCCCGGCGCCGCCGTACTCGGAGGCAACCCCGACCGTCGACGTCACGCCACCGGGGCCGGTGCTCGCCGAACTGTGGTCGATCTCGCGCGGGGTTCTGCTCGCAGACGGCACGCAGATCTACGCACCCGAGGACATCGAGGAACGCAACGAGACCTTCCAGGTCGCCGAGTACGCGCCAGGATGGGTGCTCGTCGGCGACGACGGCGGGGGCCTGGGCTACCTCATGCGCCGCGCTGCCGGCGGATTCGATCCGGTCGAGGCCCGCGCGGTCGCCGAGGTGTATCGCCTCGACGTCGGTGCACTGTCGGACAGAATCACGGACGACGGCGAATACATCACCGACGACCTCATCGGATGGCTCGCGACACGGAACGGAGACTGCTGATGGTGCAGGTGCGGGCCGCGGGCGTCGCGTTGGATCAGTCCGGCCAGCACGTCATTCTGCTGAAGCCCATCGACGAGCTTCCGGGGGAGGGGTGGATCCTGCCGATCTGGATCGGTGCGCAGGAGGCGACCTCGATCCTCATCGCCGTCGAAGGCGCCGCCACCCCGCGGCCGCTCTCCCACGACCTCATGCGGGCGATGCTCGAAACCCTGGGCGCCGACGTCGACCGCGTCGAGGTGACCCGCATCGACGACGGCACCTTCTACGCCGAGATCGGGCTGCGCGATCCAGATGACGAGGATGCCGGAGATCGTGGGGGGCGACCCGCCCGTGAACGTGCCGACGAGATAGCCGGTGATTGCTCCTGCGATGAGACGAGCCCGCCCATCGTGGGCGTGCCGCGCTTCGCGCCGTGCGACGGGTTGGCGGGGTCTTCGGGCGTGCGGATGACCTGCCCCCAGCCGAGCTTCTCGCCAATGGCACCTCCTTCCACTTCGTCGACGGCGCGCCCGAAGAAGCTCTGGCGTTAGC
>JAGQTL010000070.1 GCA_020439035.1 Leucobacter sp.
AACTCGGTCGACGAGGCCCTGGCCGGCTACGGGTCCGACATCCGCATTCTGCTGCACGCCGACGGCAGCGTGACCGTGAGCGATCAGGGGCGCGGCGTCCCGGTCGATGTCGAGCCGAAGACCGGGCTGAGCGGTGTCGAGCTCGTGTTCACCAAACTGCATGCCGGCGGAAAGTTCGGCGGCGGCGGGTACGCGTCGTCCGGTGGGTTGCACGGCGTCGGCGCGTCGGTCGTGAACGCGCTCTCGTCGCGCCTCGACGTCGAAGTGGATCGAGACGGCAAGACGTGGGGCATGTCGTTCCGTCACGGCGAACCGGGCGTCTTCGCCGGTGACGGCCCTGAGAGCCCGTTCACGCCCTTCGAGGACGCCTCCGAGTTGCGCGTCATCGGGAAGGTCCGCAAAGGGGTCACGGGCACACGCGTGCGGTACTGGGCGGATCCACAGATCTTCCTCGCCTCGGCGCGTTTCGAGCCCGAATCCCTGCTCGCGCGCGCTCGGCAGACCGCGTTCCTCGTGCCCGGGCTGGCGATCGAGATCACGGATCAGCGCGGGGAATCGCTGAGCGAAATGGGAGAGGCTCCCGTCCACCGTTTCCAGTACGAGGGCGGCATCAGCGAGTTCGTCGACTTCCTTGCCGTGGATGCGCCGCTGACCGCGACGTGGCGGATCACCGACGCGGGCACGTTCACCGAGACCGTGCCGGTCATGGATGAGGCGAGCGGGCACCTCGTGTCGCGCGATGTCGAGCGCACGTGCGAGGTCGATATCGCGATGCGGTGGGGCACCGGGTACGACACCGAGATCCAGAGCTTCGTCAACATCATCGCGACGCCGAAGGGCGGCACGCACCTGAGCGGATTCGAACAGGGGCTCACGAAGTTCTTCCGAAAGCAGATCGAGCAGAACGCCAGAAAGCTCAAGTCCGGAGGCGACAAGCCGGAGAAGGACGACATCCTGACCGGTCTCACCGCCGTCATCACGGTGCGCGTGCCCGAGCCACAGTTCGAGGGGCAGACGAAGGAGGTGCTCGGCACCGCGGCCGTGCGCCAGGTCGTGGCGCGGGCAGTGGCAAAGGGCCTGGAGGCGCGGTACGCCTCGAGCAAGCGCGAGGACAAGGCGCAGACCGGCGCGCTGCTCGAGAAGATGGTCGCGGAGATGAAATCCCGGATCGCGCTGCGCGCGCAGCGCGACACCGCGCGACGCAAGAGTTCGCTCGAGAGCTCCTCGCTTCCCGCGAAGCTCATCGACTGCCGCTCGCGCGAGGTGGCCGATACCGAACTCTTCATCGTCGAGGGCGATAGCGCGCTCGGCACGGCGCGGCCGGCTCGTGACAGCGAGTTCCAGGCACTGCTCCCGATTCGCGGCAAGATTCTCAACGTGCAGAAGGCGTCCGTGGCCGAGATGCTCGGCAACGCCGAGTGCGGCTCGATCATCAAAGTGATCGGCGCGGGCTCCGGCCGGGACTTCGACCTCGAAGCGGCTCGCTACGGCAAGGTGATCCTGATGAGCGATGCCGACGTCGACGGCGCGCACATCCGCACACTGCTGCTCACACTTTTCTTCCGCTACATGCGGCCCATGCTCGAGGCCGGGCGAGTGTACGCGGCGGTGCCGCCGCTGCACCGGGTCGTGGTGCAGAACGCGGGTCGGACGCCGAACGAGGTCGTGTACACGTACAGCGAGCAGCAGCTGAACGACCTGCTCGCGCAGCTGCGGAAGCGCGGCAAGAAGTACGTTGAACCGATCCAGCGCTACAAGGGTCTCGGAGAGATGGACGCCGATCAGCTCGCGGAGACGACGATGGACCGCGGAGCGCGGACCCTCCGGCGGGTGCGCGTCGAGGATGCGCACGCCGCGGCGCAGATGTTCGAACTGCTGATGGGCAACGATGTGGCACCGCGCAAGGAGTTCATCGTCGAGAACGCGAGCGATCTCGACCGGGAACGCATCGACGCCTGAGCGTCCGACGCGCGCGGAGAAGTTAGGCTCATAGCCATGCATCGCACCGTCGTCGACCCTGCCAGGCCGAGGTTTCTCCTGCTCGATCTGCTCCGCGTCATCGGTGCGATCGGTGTGGTCCTATATCACTACACCGCGCGCAGGCATTCGCAGTGGGGGGCGCCGCCCTCGGAGACCTTTCCCTTCCTGTCCGACGTGACCGCCTACGGCTTCCTCGGAATCCAGCTTTTCTTCCTGCTCAGCGGCTTCGTCATCTTCTTCTCCACGGAAGGGCGCACGGTGGGGCAGTTCGTCTCGGCGCGCGTCTCCCGCCTCTACCCGGCGTACTGGGCGGCCGTGATCCTCGCGTCGCTGCTGCTGGTCGTGATCGCCCCCCCCCAGCTCGGGCGCGAGCTCTCGCTCGCCCAGATTTTGACCAACCTCACCATGCTGCAGCCCGTGTTCGGCGTCCCGCACGTCGACGGCGTGTACTGGACGCTGATGATCGAGCTGCTCTTCTACACGATGATCGCGCTGCTGATCAGCGTCAGGCTCACCGAGGCGAAGGTGACCTGGTTCGTGGTCGGATGGCCGCTGCTTGGCGCCCTCGCGCAGACGACCGGCAACGAGTTGCTGGTGTTCCTCCTCTCGCCCGCGTACTCCTCGCTGTTCGCCGCGGGCATGGTGATCTATCTGCTGCATTCGCGCGGGCACAGCCTGCTGCGGTGGCTGCTGCTCGCGTTCAACTTCATCGTCTCGATCCAGCAGTTCGTCTCGACGGCGACGCCCGCCAGGCAGTACCGGCTGACCGGCAACGACTACTCCGAGGTCATCGGTGCGCTGGTGCTCACGGGGATCTTCATCGCGGTCGTGCTGATCGTGCTCACCCCTGCGAAGCACTGGGGGTGGGCCTGGCTTTCGACGGCGGGTGCGCTCACCTACCCCCTCTACCTCGTGCACGAGTACTGGGGATGGTGGATCATTGGCATCTCGCACGAGGCGCTCGGCAAGTGGGGCGCGCTGGCCGCGGCGTTCGCCGTCAGCGTCGGCCTCGCACTCATACTCGAGCGCTGGGTCGAGCGGCCGCTCCGGCCGTGGATGCGCGCCGGGCTCCAGCGCTCCTTCGACCTCGTGAGCGCCGGGTCGCGCGGCGAGCGCGCCGCTACGGTGCCGAACCGATGAAGGCGGCGGCGCCGTCGATCGGCACGCCGGATCCGTCGCGTTTGCCGAGCGTCTCCGGAAGCCTGCGCGGAGCTCCGTCGGCCGCGAGCGCACGCGGCTCGTCGGTTCCGACCCAGGCGCACGCGAGCTGATCCTCGCCCTTCAGGAAGCGCTGCGCGCGCACGCCACCGGTCGCGCGGCCCTTCGCCGGGAACTCTGCCCAATCGGACACCTTGGCCGTGGCCACGTCGGTGCCGGGCAGCGTCAGCGAGCTGTCGGCAACCGTGACGACCCGGGCATCGGAACCCGAGGGCACCGCGCCGGCGAAGATCACGCGCGCGCCGGCGCCGAGCTTCATGCCCGCCATGCCCGAGGCGGGGCGCCCCTGCGGCCGCACGGACGATGCGGCGAAGCGCAAGAGCTGCGCGTCGCTCGTCACCGCGGCGAACTCGGCGTCGTCGGGAGCGGGGAACGCCGCCACGACGCCGTCACCGGCCTTGAGCCCGATCACCTCGAATGAGGGACGCGCGGGGAGGTCTTGCAGCACCACCCGCTTGACCACGCCCTCCACGGTGAACACGCCCACCGGGGTGTCGACATCGAGCGGCACGAGCCCGACCACCCGCAGCTTCTTGTCGGTGAGACCCAGGTACGAGGCCAGCGAGACGCCGGCGGAGAACGCGATCGATGCCGCGGGCACGAGCGGCAGGTCGACCGGGGTGAAGCGGTGCACCGTGCCGTCGCTCAGCACGGCGCCGAACTCGCCGCGCACCGTGCCGTCGACGGCGGCGAGCACGGCGCCGTGTTTGGTCGCGCGCGACGCGCCGCGCGGCGATTCCGGGGCCGAGGGGTCCCGATCCAGCCGGAGCGCGCGCCCGGTCACGGAGAGCAGCACGGTGCAGGGCGTATCGGCCACCTCGAGCGATGCGGCGTCGCCCGATGCGGCGCGCGACGGCCGCGCCACCGCACCGGTCAGCACCGTGCGACGCGGGGTGCCGTAGGCCGCGGCCGCCTCGTCGAGCTCGGCGGTGACCACGGCGTGCAGGTTGGCATCGCTGCTCAGGATCGACAGCAGCGCCTCGATCTCGGCGCGCAGCTGGTCGCGCTCCGCTTCGAGCTCGACACGGGAGAACTTCGTGAGGCGGCGAAGCCGGAGCTCGAGAATGTACTCCGCCTGGGCTTCGGAGAGATCGAAGACCTGCATCAACCGGGATCTCGCCGATTCGGCGTCGTCGCTCGTGCGGATGAGCTGGATGACCTCATCGATGTCGAGGATCGCGATGAGCAGACCCTCCACGAGGTGCAGGCGTTCGCGGCGCTTGCGCAGTCGGAACTCCGAGCGCCTCCGCACCACGGAGACGCGATGGTCGAGGAAGACCCGGAGCATTTCACGCAGACCGAGCGTTTGCGGCTGCCCGTCGACCAGCGCGACGGAGTTGATGCTGAACGAGTCTTCGAGCGGCGTGTACCGATACAGCTGCTCCAGCACGGCACCGGGGCTGAAGCCAGTCTTGAGCGTGATGACGAGGCGCAGACCGTTCTTGCGGTCCGTGAGATCGGCCACGTCGCTGATGCCCGAGAGCTTCTTGCCCTCGACGCCCTGCTTAATCTTCTCGATCACCCGCTCCGGGCCGACGAGGTACGGCAGCTCGGTCACGACGAGGCCGGTGCGCCGCGGACCGAGCTGTTCGACCGCGACTTTGGCACGCGTGCGGAACGCGCCGCGCCCGGTGCGATAGGCGTCCTTGACGCCGTCGAGGCCGACGATGATGCCGCCGCCCGGCAAGTCGGGCCCCGGGATGAACTCCATGAGTTCGTCGACCGTGGCGCTCGGGTGCGCGAGGAGGTGCTTGGCGCCCTCGACCACCTCGATCAGGTTGTGGGGGGCGAGGTTGGTCGCCATGCCGACCGCGATGCCGCTCGCGCCGTTGACCAGCAGGTTCGGCACCGCGGAGGGGAGCACCTCGGGCTGCATGAACTGGTTGTCGTAGTTCGGCACGAAGTCGACCACGTCTTCGTCGAGCGCCGCGGTCATCGCGAGCGCGGCCCCGGCAAGCCGGGCTTCCGTGTAGCGAGACGCCGCAGGCCCGTCGTCGAGCGAACCGAAGTTGCCGTGGCCATCGACCAGCGGCAGTCGCATCGCGAAGTCCTGCGCCAGCCGCACCATGGCGTCGTAGATGGCCGTGTCGCCGTGCGGATGCAGCTTGCCCATGACCTCGCCGACTACGCGGGCGGACTTCACGTGCCCCTTCTCCGGGCGCAACCCCATCTCGGTCATCATGTAAAGGATGCGCCGTTGCACGGGCTTGAGGCCGTCGCGCGCGTCGGGCAGTGCGCGTGAATAGATCACCGAGTAGGCGTATTCGAGGAACGACTGCTCCATCTCGCTCGAGATATCGATGTCCTCGATGCGCTCGACGTCGCTGTTCGCTCCTGATTGGCTGTGGCTCACGGGTGGATGATGCCTTCCTACGATGCTCCGCACGGCCCGGCCCGGCACCGGGAGCGGCCCGAGGGATACCCCGGCTACGATGGTGCTCATGCTACCGACGACCACCGACAACGGTGCGAGGCTGGCCGCGATTCTGCCCACCGGGCTCGCCGCACTCGGCAAGGGGCTCGGATTCGACCCCGCGAACGTGCTCGAGGCCGCGCTCGGCGGAGCCCACGCGCCGGTACCGGAGGCCCTGCCGGCGCTGCGGAGCCTCGTGCTGGTCGTGGTCGACGGACTCGGAAGCGCCAACCTGCGCGCGGCCAAGGCCCACGCGCCGGTGCTCACCGCACTCGCGCCGCGGCGCATCGAAACCGTGGTGCCGAGTACGACCGGGGCGGCGCTCACGAGCCTCGCGACCGGTCGGCTGCCCGGCGCGCACGGCCTGATCGGCTATCGGATCCGTCACCCGGAGCTCGGCCTGCGCAGCACGCTCAAGGAGTGGCACGGCATCGACGACGTGCGCAGCTGGCAGCTCGCGGCACCGCTCTGGCCTCTCGCCGAGGGAATCGGCGCCCGCGCCGTCGCGATCGGGCGATCCGCGCACGCGACCGGCGGATTGACCGAGGCGATCCTCTCGGGCACCGAGTACCACGCCGCGCAGACGATCGCCGAGCGGTTCGCCGTGGCATCGGGTCTGCTCCGCGAGGGCGCGCCGACGCTCGCGTATCTCTACATCGACGAGCTCGACCGCGCCGGGCACCACGACGGGTGGCAGAGCGAGATCTGGCAGCGCCGGCTCGGTGCGCTCGATCGTGCGCTCGACGATCTGCTGCGCACACTGCCCGGCGACACGGGCGTGCTCGTCACCGCCGACCACGGCATGATCGACGTGCCGGGGCCGCGCATGCTCATCATGGATCAGGATCCCATCTATGGCGCGGGCGGCGCAGTGGCGCAGGTCGGCGGCGAACCGCGCATGCGCTCCCTGTACCTCGCGCCGGGTGCCGACGCGGATGAGGTGTCGGCGGCCGTTCGGCGGCAACTGGGAAAGACGGCCTGGGTCGGCACGCGCGACGAGGCGATCGCCGCCGACTGGTTCGGCCCCGTGGCTCCGGGAGTGGCCGACCGGCTCGGCGAGGTGCTGGTGACGCCGCGGGGCCAGACCGCGCTGATGCTCTCGAGCGATCAGCCGGCCGCGCTGGCGATGGTGGGCCAGCACGGAGGCCTCAGCGCCGAGGAGCGCGGGGTGCCGCTCGCGCTCGGGGGAGCGCTCGCCGGGACCGGATTCGCCGCGGCGGTGACGAGCGTCAGCCGCTTCGTGTGAGTGCTCGTCAGCCGGCGCACTCGGCGCAGATGGGCCCGAGATCGATCTCGTACGCCATCTGCGATCGATGACGCACGAGGAAGCACTGCACGCAGGTGAACTCGTCTTCCTGCTGCGGCAGCACTACGACATCGAGCTCGAGGTCGGAGAGATCCGCACCGGCCAGTTCGAAGCCCGGGTTGTCCGAGTCCTCGGAATCGATGGCCGAAGCCCCCTTGGAGGGCACGCGTTCCTTCAGCGCCTCGATCGACTCGGCGTCTTCTTCGGACTTGCGTGGGGCGTCGTAATCGGTGGCCATCTCGTTGTGTGTTCCCTGTCGGTGCTCGTTGGGCGTGGTGCGACTGCGGCCATAGTTTGCCGCAGAAGTGCGCCGGGCGCAAACTTTTCGCCAGTGAGTTCGCTGAGCGCGGAGGCGAGGGGCTGCTCCGGCCCGATCCGATCGCGGCGCGGAAGTCGCCGAACCGCGAGTCATTCACTCCGCTGGAGCGCGCGGCATGCGACGATGATGGCGGGTCACGCCAGTGAGAGGATCGGCATATGGATGATTTGCGCTTCGTGCGTCGCGAGGACCAGTCGCTCATCGTCGCGACCGACAGCGGCCAGGAATACCGAGTACTCGTCGACGAGGCCGTACTGGCCGAACTCCGGCACCTGTCGCGCCCGGCGCGCGGTGCCGCCCGGATCAATCCGCGCGAAGTGCAGGCGCTCATTCGCGCGGGCAAGACGCGCGTCGAGGTCGCCGAGGCCACCGGCCTCGACGAGGCCGATGTCGAGCGGTACGAGGAGCCCGTGCTGGCCGAGCGCCGCTACGTGCTCGAACTGGCCCAGGCCGTCGCCGTGCGAACGAGCCCCGGCGACGAGGCCGAGCAGCAGTTCGGCACGGTCATCGCCGAGCGCCTCATCGGCCTCGGGGCCGAGACCTCCGAGTGGAACTCATGGCGCGATGAAGAGGCCGGCTGGATGATCGGCCTCACCTTCTCGTCCCGCGACGCCGACGAGCATCGCGCGGTCTGGTCGTTCGAGCACCGCAAGGGCGTGCTCTCTCCGTTGACGCCGGACGCCCACTCCCTCTCGAAGCAGGGTAGCGTCGGCGACCGCCTGATCCCGAAACTGCGCGCCGTCGACACGAACGAGCGCTTCGATTCCGGTGCCTTCGATATCGACTCATCCGCGGTCGGGGCCGATGCCAATGCGAACGAGACGCCGCGGGTGCCCTCGGGCCCGGTCGCACCCGACCATCCGTCCACCGGCTCGATTCCCGTGGTCGACATCGAATCGGAATACGCGCGTCGCCAGCACATCGACGAGCGCGCGATCAAGACTCCCGCTCCCGAGCTTCCTGACCTCGGCCAGACCGCCGATCTCCTGGATGCGCTGCGCCGGCGCCGCGGGGAACGCGAGTCGAGCGGAGAGGGGCCGGGCAGCACTGCGGATGGCGCCGTGGAAGAAGCGCCGGGTGCCGAGGAGGATCATTCCGATGCGGCTCCCGTGACCCCGATCGGGGCGGCGAATCACGCACATCGTTCGGGAATCGCCACGGACGGCGCGGCCACGGGCGCGCCCGCGGAAGACGAAGAAGATCAGCGCACGGAAGCGGGCGAGGGTGCGGCGACGGACTCGGACGATCAGCTGCCGAAGCAGCAGCCGCTCGGCCCCGCACCCGAGAAGGGCAAGCGCGGCAGCAAGGGGCGAGCGACGATCCCGAGCTGGGACGACATCCTCTTCGGCATCCGCAGCGAAGACGATCCGGCCTGACCCGGGCCTCACACTCGCGCGGCGTCGAGCGCGGCGATGAGCGCGAGGGGCTTGCGGGTCGTGATGATCCAGTACGGTGCGGGATCCGCGGGATCCGCGACCGCGATGCGCACGCCCGTGTGGATGTATCCGCGCACGAGCAGGTAGGAGCGGGCATCGAGATCCGGCCCGATCGCCGCGCGCAGCGTGACCGGATCGAGGCTGACGGTCTCGCCGAGCTGCGCGACCGGAATGCGGGCTCGCCCCGCCGTCAGCACGCCGCCTTGCACCGTGATCACGGGTGACATGAGGATGAGCGCGGCAGTGATCAGCAGGTAGAAGCCGACCGCAACCGGGAGCGCGAATGCCGGTGCGACCGGCGTGAGGATGAGGCCGACCGCGGGCAGGATCAGCAGCAGCGTGACGAGCAGGCCGGGCCCGGGGATGAGTCGTTCGCGGAACTCGTGGGTGGGCGTGGGCGTGCTCATGCATCCATTATCGCGTTCGCAGGCTGAGAGCTCGGCGCCACGGCCTTTGGCCCGTGGGCGGCGCACTCGACACGAGCGGCGGCTGATCCGCTAGCCTAACGGGGTGAGCGAAGTGGTGGAGCTGCAGATCGTGGCGTCGGAGGAGCGGATTCCCGCCTACGCGCAACCGGGTGACGCCGGTGCGGACCTGCGGAGCAACGAGGCGATCGTGCTCGGGCCGGGGGAGCGCGCGCTCGTCGGCACGGGGATCAGTTTCGCGTTGCCCGACGGGTATGCGGCGTTCGTGGTTCCTCGGAGCGGGCTCGCCGTGCGTCACGGCATCACGGTGCTGAACTCCCCGGGGACCATCGATGCCGGATATCGCGGCGAGATCAAAGTGCCGCTGCTCAATACGGATCCGAACGAGTCGTTCGTGATCGAGCCCGGGGACCGGATCGCCCAGCTCCTCGTGATGCCCGTCGCGCGCGCGGTGTTCGTGCCGGTCGACACCTTGCCCGAGAGCGTTCGCGGCGCGGGCGGCTTCGGGTCGACCGGGGTGCGCGACTGAGGCGGTTCGCAAACCGGTGTTCGAGCGACTTCGAGAGAGAAGATGACAGATATGACCGACGAGACAGCGACCGACGCGACTGATGCGACTGAGGTGGCTCTCCGCGACGCGGCGGAGGAACTGCCGATCGACGACGCGAAGTCCGCTCCTGCGGATCGTGCCGCGAGCGGCCCCTTCGACTTGACCGAAGTGCCGGGCATGCGCCCGTACGTGGACCTGGGCGGGATCAAGATCGCCCCGCGCGAGGGCCTGCAGATGCGACTCGAGGTCGATGAGCGCGCGAAGCGCGTGGTCGCCGTGACACTCGAATACTCGGAGTCGCTGCTGCAGCTGCAGGCGTTCTCGGCACCCAAGACGACCGGGCTTTGGCACGGCGTGCGCCGTGAGATCGCGCAGCAGCTCGCGGCGCAGAACGCCCAGGCGCGCGAGGAGGACGGGGAGTTCGGGCCCGAACTCGTCACGATGACGCCGCTTCCCGCCGAGCAGGGCGGCGGCGTGCGCGTCGCGCGCTTCATCGGCGTCGACGGCCCGCGCTGGCTGCTGCGCGGCGTCGTCATGGGGCGCGCGACGGAGGATGCCCAGGTTCGGGCGCGCGTGAACGAGCTGTTCCGGGAGGTCGTGGTCGTGCGCGGTGATCAGCCGATGCCGCCGAGCGAATTGCTGCCGTTGACCATGCCGACGGGCGTGCCGCAGACCGGCGGCCCGGCCGAGGCGTGAGCGAGCCCGGGGGCGTCGATGCGCCCGAGCCGGCGCCGCAGCGCGGCGTGAGCCGGGCGGTCGCGGCCGGACTCGGCGGCGAGGACGTGAGCGCGCGCGGCGTGCTGGCGGCCATCGGGGGGTGGCGCGGCGTCGCCGAATCGCTGCTTCCGCCGACGGTGTTCTTGATCGCCTACGTCATCACGCGCGACGCCACCGTCTCGGCCATCCTGCCTATCGCCATCTCGCTCATCTCCCTCGTGCTGCGCCTGGTGCGGCGCGAGCCGCTCGCATCCGCGATCTCGGGCCTGCTCGGCGTCGGCGTCTGCGCAGCGGCGGTGCTCCTGACCGGTGAGGGTCAGAGCTATTTCGTGCCCGGCTTCTTCATCAATGCCGTGTGGATCATCGCCTACGCGGTGTCGCTGCTCGTGGGGTGGCCGCTGATCGGATTCGTGTTCGGCGTCGTTCGCGGCTCGTTCACGGAGTGGCGGGCGGTTCCCGTCCTGAGGCAGGCCGCGGTCATCTGCAGCGCGGCCTGGATGCTGCTGTTCGCGGCTCGTCTCGCCGTGCAGCTTCCGCTCTACTTCAGCGCGGAAGCGGGGAACGCCGGCGCGGTCGAGGCGCTCGGGGTGGCGAGGCTCGTCATGGGAGTGCCCCTCTTCGCGCTGGCCGTGCTCTTCACCTGGCTGGTGCTGGCCAGGGTGAATGGGGCCGTGCCGCCGGTCGCCGAGTCGACCGCGTCGGGGGAGCCGGACCCGGACGGAGCGGGCTCCGGCCAATCATCGGATGAATGACTCGCCGTATGTCGCGGCATCGGACTTCGCCATCCGCCCAATATCCGAGTGATTCGGTGTAGAATTATCTCGACGTCAAGATATTTTTTTGGATGGAGCGGTCATGGCATCACTCAATAGTTTCGGCGCGAAGACGACCCTGACGGTTGGCGGCGCGGATCACCAGATCTTCAGCATCGACAAGGTCGAGGGCTCGAAGCGGCTCCCGTACAGCCTGAAGGTGCTGCTCGAGAACCTGCTCCGCACGGAAGACGGCGCGAACGTGACCGCGCAGCACATCGAGGCGCTCGGCAACTGGGATCCGAACGCCGAGCCCGACACCGAGATCCAGTTCACGCCCGCGCGCGTGATCATGCAGGACTTCACGGGTGTCCCCTGCATCGTCGACCTCGCCACCATGCGTGA
>JAGQTL010000071.1 GCA_020439035.1 Leucobacter sp.
TCGACGTGGCGGGGAAGACCGGCACGGCGGAGGACGGCCAGGGCTCGTACAGCCTGTGGTTCACCGGGTTCGCCCCGGTGGACGACCCCCAGGTGGCCGTGGCCGTCGTCGTGGAGAACGCGCAGGGATTCGGCAACACCGTCGCGGCGCCCATTGCGCGAGCGGTCATGGAGGCGGTGCTGAACAGATGAGACCTTCGAGCGGCCTCACGTTCGGCGGCCGGTACCAACTGCAGTCCCGCATCGCCATCGGCGGGATGGGCGAGGTGTGGCAGGCCACCGACCTCGTCATCGGGCGCACCGTCGCGATCAAGATCCTCAAGGACGAGTACCTCGGCGACCCCGGGTTCCTCGAGCGCTTCCGCGCGGAGGCGCGCCACGCCGCCCTCGTCAACCACGAGGGCATCGCCAACGTCTTCGACTACGGCGAGGAGGACGGGTCCGCGTTCCTGGTGATGGAGCTGGTGCCCGGCGAGGCGCTGTCGTCGATCCTCGAACGCGAGCGCGTGCTGCCGACCGACCGGGTGCTCGACATCGTCGCGCAGACGGCATCCGCCCTGCAGGCCGCCCACGCGGCCGGTCTCGTGCATCGCGACATCAAGCCGGGCAACCTGCTGATCACGCCCGAGGGCCGGGTGAAGATCACCGACTTCGGCATCGCCCGCATCGCCGACCAGGTGCCGCTCACCGCGACCGGCCAGGTGATGGGCACCGTGCAGTACCTCTCGCCGGAGCAGGCCTCGGGCAGCCCCACCTCGCCGTCGACCGACATCTACTCGCTCGGCATCGTCGCCTACGAGGCGCTCGCCGGGCGGCGGCCGTTCACCGGCGAGTCGCAGGTGGCGATCGCGATGGCGCAGATCAACGACACCCCGCCGCCCCTGCCCGCCGACGTGCCGGAGCCCGTGCAGCGGCTCGTGCTCGCCTGCCTCGCGAAGGATCCGCAGGGCCGCCCCACCACCGCGGCACGCCTCGCGCAGGCCGCGGCCGCCCTCCACCGCGGCAACACGGCGCTGGCGGCGAGCTACGTGCCGCAGATCAGCGGGCCCGATGCCGCGGCCGCGACGGTCGCGATGCCGGCCACCGGGGTGAGCGGCGCGGCGACGACCGTCATGCCGCAGACCGCGGCACTCCCGGGCACGGCCCCCTTGCCCACCGCCGACGAGGCGGCCGAGCAGGCGGAGCCGGAGACGCGCAAGCGCAGCCCCTGGACCTGGCCGCTGATCACGCTCATCGCGCTCATCCTGCTGATCGGGGCCGGCACCGCCTTCGCACTGCTGAGCCAGCAGGGCGATGGCGGCGGTCAGCCGACCGACAGCACGGAGAGCACGACGCCGACGAGCACGACGCCGGCGAAGCCGACCGCGGGCGTCATCGACCTGCAGCAGATCGTGGGCCAGAACTGGGAGGACGCCGAGGCCGAGCTCCGCGCCGCCGGCTTCACCAACGTCTCGTCGGTGCCGGGGGACCCGGCCGACGACGATCTGGTCGACACGGTATACGAGCTGAACACCTACGGCAAGGAGGTTCCCTTCACCGAAGCGATCGTGCTGACGTACTACGTCGCCTACGGAGAGGTCGAGCGGCCCGCGCAGGCGAGCGCGATCCCGCCGGTGATCGACGCGACCGCCGCGGCGCAGGCGAACATCAGCTGGCCCGTCGCCACCTGCCCCACCGGGCTCAGCCTGCAGGCCTACGACCTCACCTACGACACGAGCAAGGGCATCGCCGTCGTGAGCGGGCCGGGCTCGACGAAAGACACGAATGTCACGATCACCGTGAACCCGCTGCAGGTCGGCGAGAGCGACACCATCGTCGTCCGCTACACGGTGACGTGCGGCGACGGCACGCTGACCCGCACCTCGAAGGAGGCCTCGCCGGCGCTCAAGATCAAGGTGACCGGGCCGACGAGCTCGGGTGACACCGACAGCGGCTCGGACGATGATTCCGCGGGATGACCTCCCGTTCCACGGCACCTCGCCTAGACTGTTGAACTGGATCGCGCAGCGCTGAGACTTCGAGAGAGACCATCATGACCGATACGACGACTGGTGGCGCCCGCATGCTCGCGGGGCGCTATACCATCGGCGAGTACATCGGTCAGGGCGGCATGAGCACGGTCTACAGCGGCACCGATACCAAGCTCGGCAGGCGGGTCGCCATCAAGGTCATGCGTGCGAACCTGGCCGGAGACGACCAGTTCCGCACCCGGTTCAGGCAAGAGGCCCAGTCCGCCTCGCGCCTCGCCCATCCGAGTATCGTGCGCGTGCTCGACGCCGGCGACGACCTCATCCAGACCGGCGAGGGCCCGCAGCGCCTGCCCTTCATCGTCATGGAGTACGTCGACGGCCAGAACCTGCGCGAGCTCGCGTCGCAGGAGCGGCTCTCGATCCCCGAGGCGTGCCGCGTGGTCGACGCCGTCCTGAACGCGCTCGAATACTCGCATCGCGCGGGGATCGTCCACCGCGACATCAAGCCGGCGAACATCATGATCACGCGTAACGGCCAGGTCAAGGTGATGGACTTCGGCATCGCGCGGGCAGTGTCGGAGACCTCGTCGACCGTGCAGCAGACGACGGCGATCCTCGGCACGGCAGCCTACTTCTCGCCCGAGCAGGCCAAGGGCGAGACCGTCGACGCCCGCACCGACCTCTACTCGACCGGCGTCCTGCTCTACGAACTGCTCACCGGCGACGTCCCCTTCCGCGGCGACACCGCGGTCGCGGTCGCCTACCAGCACGTGAGCGAGCGCCCCGAGTCGCCGAGCGCCCGGAACCCCGAGGTGTCCCCCGCGCTCGACCGCGTGATCCTTCATGCGCTCGCGAAGGATCGCGCGCGCCGGTTCCAGAGCGCCTCCGAGTTCCGCGAGGCGCTGCGCCTGGCAGCGGACGGCGTGATGCCGCAGCTCGGCGACGAGGGCGAGCAGACGAACGTGCTCTTCACGTCAGGCAGCGAGAGCGCCTCGGAATCCGAACTGGCCCTGCGCCGGCTCGCCGAGACCGGCGGTGCGACCCGATCCCACAGCCGGCCGCCCGTGATGTGGGTGTGGGCGGCCATCCTCACCGTCGTCGCCGTGATCGCCGCGGTGATCTTCTGGGTGCTCGCGCTCGCGCCCAAGGAGATCACGGTCCAGACCACGCGCGCGGTGCCCGACCTCGTGAACCTGACCGAGGAGGCGGCGGTGACCGCGCTCCAAGGCGCTGAACTCACCTGGAAGGTCGAAGAGGCGACGGACGAGGAGATCGAAGAGGGCCGGGTCGTCTCATCCGAACCCGAGGCCGGCGCGCTCGTCGCCATGGGCACCTCCATCACCCTCGTCGTCTCGAGCGGGCCCTCCATGGTCGAGGTGCCCGACTTCAACCTCATGACGCTCAAGGAGTACACGGCCGCCCTCAAGGACCTCGGCCTCGAGGTGGGCTCGGTGAAGAAGAAGGACGACCCGAGCTCGGCGAAGAACACCGTGCTGAAGACGAAGCCGGCGCCGGGCAAGTCTGTGGTGCCGGGGTCGGACATCCAGGTCACCGTGGCGAGCGGCAAGATGACGGTACCGAGCGTCATCGGGCAGCAGGTGAACGTCGGACGCCAGATCCTCGAAGCGCTGCAGATCTACCCCACGATCACCACCGATACGAACTGCGCGTTCAACGGGGGCATCATCACCCGGCAGTCGGTGGTGGGCAAGCAGAAGCTCGGCGTGGCGGTCGAGATCGCCTACTGCGCGGGCAACAGCTAGCGACCCTCGCGCCCGCGAGACGCGGGGCCGGGGTGCGCCGCGAGCGCCCCGACGGAGAGGCTCGTGAGTGCGCGCTCAGGCCTGCGCGCTCAAGCCTGCGCGCTCAGGCCTGCGCGCTCAAGAGCGGGGAGAGCGAGGCCGCGATGGCCGCGGCGTTCGAAGCGCCGGTGAGCGCCAGCCAGTTGCCGAGTTGCTGGTACCCGCCCTCGGTCAGCACGGATTCGGGATGGTACTGCACGCCGTAGATCGGCCGCTCGCGGTGGCGGAGCGCCATCACAATACCGTTCGCCGTCTCGGCCGTGACGATCAGCTCGGCCGGCACCGTCTCGCGCACCACGGCGAGCGAGTGGTACCGGGTGGCATCGAACTCGGCGGCGACGCCACTGAAGAACGGATCGCCCGAGTGCCGCACCCGCGAGACCTTGCCGTGCATGAGCTCGTCGGCGTGCGTGACCGTGGCGCCCATCGCCTCGGCGATGGCCTGGTGCCCGAGGCA
>JAGQTL010000072.1 GCA_020439035.1 Leucobacter sp.
CGCCGAACTCGCCGAGCGCCCGCGCAAAGCAGAGGATCACGCCGGCGATCAAGCCCGGTGCCGCGAGCGGCAGGGTGATGCGAGTGAGGATGCGCCACCGCCCCGCACCGAGCGACGCCGCTGCGCGCTCGTAGCGCACGCCGGTGCCGCGCAGCGTGCCCTCGACGGCGAGCACCAGGAACGGCAGGGCGACGAACGCCTGGGCAAGGACGACCGCAGGTGTGCTGAACGGCAGCGCGACGCCCCACCAGGCATCGACCAGGCGGCCGACGGGGCTCGTGCGGCCGAAGAGGAAGAGTAGGGCGACGCCGCCGACCATCGGCGGGAGCACGAGCGGCACGGCGACGAGGGTGCGCAGCAGGGCCGACGTGCGCGGGCCGGATCGGGCCATCAGCAGCGCGAGCGGCACGCCGCAGGCCACGCACAGCGCCGTCGCCGAGAGGGCGGTCGCGAGCGAGAGGCCGAGCGCTTGCAGCGCCGTCTCGGAGGTGATGTCTTGCCAGAGGGTCGACCAGGAGGCGCGTGAGATCAGGGCGATGAGGGGCAGCACCAGCAGAGCGAGGCCGAGGAGCGCCGGCACGAGCATCGGCAGCGGTGCCCGCTCGCCGGTGTCGGCCCGGGAGCGCGCCGGGCGGGGGCCGGTGCGGCGGGCCGCGGTGCGAGGGGCAGGCCCCCCGCCCGCCAGGGAGGGCTCAGCCGGCCGATCCGAAACCATAGCTCTTGAGCACGCTCTGCCCCGCATCGCCGAGCACGAAGTCGACGAAGGCCTGGGCGGCCTCAGGGTAGCCCGCGTTCGTGAGCGCCGTGATCGGGTAGCGGTTCACCACCTGGTCCGCGCCCTCGGGCACGAAGCTCTCGACCGCGTCATCCCCGATCACGTCCGTCGCGTAGACGAGGCCCGCGTCGGCCTCCCCCGCCGCGACCTTCTCGAGCACGGCCGTCACATTCTGCTCGAGGCTCGCCGCCTTCACCGTGACGCCCGCGGCATCGAGCAGCTTCACTGAGGCGGCGCCGCACGGCACCTCCTCCGCGCACAGCACGGTCTTCACCTTCGCGAGATCGGCGAGCGAGGTGACCCCCGCCGGGTTGCCCGCGGGCACCGCCACCACAAGCGTGTTCGTGGCGAAGAGCTCGGGGCTTTCGGCCAGGCCCTCGTCGTCGACGACCGCCATGTTCTTCTCGTCGGCCGAGGCGAAGACGTCGGCGGGGGCGCCTTCGACGATCTGCGTCGCGAGGGTCGACGAGCCGTCGTAGACGATCGCCTCGATGGTCATGCCCTCGTGCTCGGCTTCGAACTCGGTCTTCAGCTCGTCGAATGCGCGCTTGAGGGATGCCGCGGCGTACACGGTGACGGTCTGATCCGCGAGGGTGATCTGCTCGGCGGCGCCCGATGACCCGTCGCCGCTAGAGGATCCCGCACCGGAGGCGCAGCTCGTGAGCGCACCGGCCAGCATGAGCGCCGCCGCACCGATGAGCGCCGCCGCACCGCGTACCCGCATGATTCCCCCACTCGATCCGAAACCGCGTTGCTCCCAGGCTACGGCATCGGAGATGCCCCTACCGGCCC
Organism: Leucobacter sp.; assembly: GCA_020439035.1. Classification (GTDB taxonomy): domain Bacteria; phylum Actinomycetota; class Actinomycetes; order Actinomycetales; family Microbacteriaceae; genus Leucobacter. The sequence continues at coordinate 1,568 of JAGQTL010000072.1, forward strand.
ATCCGGCGCCGGAAACTCACGACGGGCGCTCATCTTCAGGGTCGTGCGTGCGCGCGCCTCACCGCACGGGCCTATGGTGGAGGTATGGGTCAGGCGATCAACCTCACGGCGCAGTCCGCGAACGAGGGGCCTACCGCACGAAAATCCGGTGCGATGCCCGCTGCCGGCGCTGACGGGGCGCTGCGCGACCAGCTGCACCGGCCGCTCCGGGACATGCGCATCTCGGTGACGGATCGCTG
>JAGQTL010000073.1 GCA_020439035.1 Leucobacter sp.
AGGGATGCCGCGGCGTACACGGTGACGGTCTGATCCGCGAGGGTGATCTGCTCGGCGGCGCCCGATGACCCGTCGCCGCTAGAGGATCCCGCACCGGAGGCGCAGCTCGTGAGCGCACCGGCCAGCATGAGCGCCGCCGCACCGATGAGCGCCGCCGCACCGCGTACCCGCATGATTCCCCCACTCGATCCGAAACCGCGTTGCTCCCAGGCTACGGCATCGGAGATGCCCCTACCGGCCCATCCGGCGCCGGAAACTCACGACGGGCGCTCATCTTCAGGGTCGTGCGTGCGCGCGCCTCACCGCACGGGCCTATGGTGGAGGTATGGGTCAGGCGATCAACCTCACGGCGCAGTCCGCGAACGAGGGGCCTACCGCACGAAAATCCGGTGCGATGCCCGCTGCCGGCGCTGACGGGGCGCTGCGCGACCAGCTGCACCGGCCGCTCCGGGACATGCGCATCTCGGTGACGGATCGCTGCAACTTCCGCTGCGTCTACTGCATGCCGAAGGAGGTGTTCGGCCGCGACTTCCAGTTCCGGGAGCGCAGCGAACTGCTCACGTTCGAGGAGATCGAGCGCGTGGCGAGGGCGGGCATCTCGCTCGGCGTGCGCAAGCTCCGCCTCACCGGTGGCGAGCCGCTGCTGCGCCGCGGGATCGAGGAGCTGGTCGCCCGGCTCGCGGCCCTGCGCACCCCGGAGGGCGAGTCGCTCGACATCGCGCTCACGACGAACGGCTCGGCGCTGCCGGTGAAAGCCGAGGCGCTCGCGAAGGCGGGTCTCGGGCGCATCACCATCTCGCTCGACTCGCTGCAGGAGGAGCGCTTCCAGGCCATCAACGACGTGCGCTTCCCCGTCTCGCGCGTGCTCGAGGCGATCGACGCGGCCGCCGCGGCCGGGCTCGGGCCCGTGAAGATCAACACGGTGCTGAAGCGCGGGGTCAACGACGACGAGATCCTCGATCTCGCCGGGCACTTCCGCGGCACCGGCCACACGCTGCGCTTCATCGAGTACATGGACGTCGGATCGTCGAACGGCTGGGTGCTCGACGAGGTCGTGCCCTCCGCCGAGGTGGTCGAGCGCATCTCGGCCGTCTACCCGCTGGAGCCGCTGCCACCCGCGCATCCGGGCGAGGTGGCGCAGCGCTGGCGCTACGTCGACGGGGCCGGTGAGATCGGCGCGATCTCGAGCGTGACCAACCCGTTCTGCGGCGCCTGCACGCGCGCACGCATCTCGGCCGAAGGGCGGCTCTTCACCTGCCTGTTCGCGACCGAGGGCACCGACCTGCGTGAGTTGCTGCGCGGCGGGGCGAGCGACGCCGAGCTCCAGGGCGCGCTCGCCGGCACGTGGCGCGCGCGAAAGGATCGCTACTCCGAGAAGCGCGCCGAGCTGACCGCGCACCCCGGCGACCCCGCGGGTGCCGGGCGCCGCATCGAGATGTCGTACATCGGCGGCTGACCTCGCCGCCGCACGCCCCGCACCGTCACCCCAAGACCGTCATCCTGCGGCCGCGAAGCGGGTCGCAGGATCCAGCCCACCCGCTCGGCCTACAGCCCCACCCAGTCGGAGCTGCCCGACGTGTAGTGCTGCCGCTTCCAGATCGGCACCTCGTGCTTGATCCGCTCGACCAGGGCCTCGATCGCCTCGAACGCCTCGCGGCGGTGCGGCGCGGCCGAGGCGGCGACGAGCGCGGCATCCCCGATCTGCAGGTGGCCGATCCGGTGCCAGGCCGCGAGCGCGAGCCCCGTCCGCTCCGCCTCCTCGGCGACGATCCTCGCCAGGAACTCCTCGGCCTGCGGGTGCGCGCTGTAGTCGAGCGAGCGCACGTCGTCGCCGCCGTCGTGATCGCGGATCACGCCGTGGAACATCACCCGCGCGCCGCACTCCGGCGACTCCACCGCCGCCTGCACCGCGGCCTCGTCGATCGCGGTCTCGGTGATCCTCGCGAACACCTCGCTCATTCCGTTCCCTCTCCGGTTCGCCGGCCTCGGTCGTGAGCCGCCCCGACGGCTTCGGCGGCATCGCTCGCGCCAGCCGCGCCGGCATCAGCCACATCGCCGCGCACCACCCACTCGCGCGCGACGCGCTCGAACCCCTCGATCCCCCCCGCGAGGTAGTCGGCGTCGATCCCCCGCTCGCGCAACGCCCGCGCGGCGCGAACAGAGCGCGGCCCCTTCGCGCAGTGGATCGTCACGCTGCCGCAGCCGTCGAACGCCCCGTCGGCCACCGCGCGCAGCAGCTCGTCGAGCGGCAGGTGCTCGGCCCCGGCGATGCGGGCGGCCGCCCACTCGTCGGGCTCCCGCACATCGATCAGCCGCACGGACCGCGCCACCACGCGCGGCAGCAGTTGCTCCGCGGTGACGGCCGGCGGGGCACCCGGCCCCGCGCAGAACAGCTCGTAGTCGACGAGCCCGGTCACCGGCGCCGCGAGCGGGTCGGCCTCGTAGGCGAGCTCGCGAGTGCGCCCGGCGAGCGCGTCGTAGACCAGCACCCGCCCGATCAGCGGCGCGCCGATCCCGGTGATGAGCTTCAGCGCCTCGGTCGCGAGCAGCGAGCCGATCGTGCCGCACAGGCCGGGCAGCACGCCGCCCGTGGCGCACGTGACCACCTCGTCGGGCGCGGGCGGCTGCGGGAAAAGGTCACGGTAGCCGGGGCCGTGCGCGTGCCAGGCCACGCCGACCTGGCCGTGGTGCGAGAGGATCGCGCCCCACACGAGCGGGATGTCCGAGAGCTCGGCCGCGTCGTTCGCGAGATAGCGCGTGGGAAAGTTGTCGCTGCCGTCGATCACGAGGTCGTAGCCGGCGAAGATCTCGAGCGCGTTCGCCGCGGTCAGGCGCAGCTCGTGCTCGATCACGCGCAGGCCGGGATCGATGCCGCGGGCCGTCTCGGCGAGCGAGGCCGCCTTCGGCCGGCCGATGTCGGCGGTGCCGTGCGCGATCTGGCGGTGCAGGTTCGAAAGCTCCACCACGTCGTCGTCGACGATGCCGATGGTGCCGACGCCGGCCGCGGCCAGGTACAGCGCCGCGGGCGATCCGAGCCCGCCCGCGCCGAGCAGCAGGACCCGGGCACCGAGCAGCTTCTTCTGACCCTCTTCGCCCACCTCGGGCAGCAGTAGGTGCCGGCTGTAGCGGTTGCGCTGCTCGGGGTTCAGGACCTCGGGCACCCGCCAGTTGCGGCCCTCGTCCTTCCAGCGGTTGAAGCCGCCGGCCATCGACACGACGTCGGTGTAACCGAGCTCGCCCAGCGTTCGGGCCGCGAACGCCGAGCGGACCCCGCCGGCGCACATGACGACGACGGGGGCGGACTTGTCGCCGAGGCGGCCCTCGACCTGGCTCTCGAGGTGTC
>JAGQTL010000074.1 GCA_020439035.1 Leucobacter sp.
CCTTCTGGCTGTCGCGTTCGACGTAGATCGAGGCGTAGATCTCGAGCAGGCCGGCTTCGCCCTCGCGCTCGGACTCCCGCTCCTCGCGATCGTCCACGGTCGCGGCGAGAGAGTGCGGCAGCTCCTCGCGCGCGCCCTCGAGCGCCGCCTCGCGGATCAGCTCCGCGATCCGGTCGTCCTCGCGCTCGTCGGTGCTGGTCGCCTCGCCGTAGAGCGGGGGCGAGATCGGCATGAGGCCGAGCAGCACGTCCGCGAGCACGTCGAGCTGCTCGGCGGTCAGCGCCGACACCGGCACGACCGCGTCCCACTCGCGCAAAGCCCCGAGAAGCGTCAGCTGCTCGATGATCTCGCTCTGCGAGGCTTCGTCCACCTTCGTCAGGATCGCGACCTTCTTGGCGCGCGGGAAGTCGTCGAGCCGTTCGTTGATGAAGCGATCACCCGGCCCGATCTTCTCGTTCGCGGGCGCGCAGAAGCCGATCACGTCGACATCGCCGAGCGTGGCTTCGACGAGCGCGTTCAGGCGTTCGCCGAGCAGCGTGCGCGGTCGGTGGATCCCCGGCGTGTCCACGATGATGAGCTGGCCGTCGGGCCGATGCACGATGCCGCGGATCGCGCGCCTCGTCGTCTGCGGCTTCGGGCTCGTGATGGCGATCTTCTGGCCGACGAGCGCGTTCGTGAGCGTCGACTTCCCGACGTTCGGCCGGCCGACGAACGAGACGAATCCCGCACGGAAGCCATCGCTCGGCTGCTCGGCATTCATGCTGCTCCCTCATCCGCGCCGCCGGCCGGGTCGATCTGCTCGACCTCCCCGGTATCACCCGTTCGCCCGACCCACCGCGCGCCGACCGTGACGAGCCGCTGCCGCTTGCGCGCCGTCTCGAGCGCGGTGAGCTCGATACCCGCGACCGTCACCGTGTCGCCCCGTGCCGCCAACCGGCCGAGCTCCTTCGCGACGAGCCCGCCGACGCTGTCGACCTCGTCGTCCTCGAGGTCGATCGCGAAGAGCTCGCCGAGGCGATCGACGGGCAGCCGGGCGCTGACCACGAACGATCCATCGGCCTGCTCCACCACCTCGGGGGTCTCGCGATCGTGCTCGTCGTTGATCTCGCCGAGGAGTTCCTCGATCAGGTCCTCCAGCGTCACGAGCCCCGAGATCCCGCCGTACTCGTCGACGACGAGCGCGAGATGATTCGATTCCCGCTGCATCTGCCGCAGCAGTTCGTCGGCGCGCTGCAGTTCCGGAACGAAGAGCGCCGGCTTCATGATCCGCGTCACCGGCTGCGCCTCCGCCTCTTCCGGCCGTCGCAGCACGAAGCCGCTCGCGTCTCTCAGGTAGGCGATGCCCTCCACCTCGTCCGCATCCCCGGTGACCACCGGCACTCGGGAGTGGCGGGAGCTGAGCAGCAGTTCCAACGCCTCGCGCACCGTCTGCTCTGCGTCGACCGTCACCATGTCGGTGCGCGGCACCATGACCTCGCGTACGAGCGTGTCGCCGAACTCGACGAGCGAGTGGATGTAGTCGCGATCATCGGCTTCGAGCAGTGCCTGCTCCGCGGCCTGATCCACGATCGACAGCAACTGCTCCTCGTCGCGCAGGCGACCGCGGCCGAGCGCGATCCTGCCCGCGATGCGGCGGCCCGTCGCCGACACGCGCTCGAGGAGCGGCATCTGCCGCTCCTCACCGGCCGGCGTCACTCGAATCTGCCCCGTCTGCGGGCCGCCGCCCGAAGCCTGCGCCCCGCTCACCTCACCGCTCATCAGCGTCGCGTTCGCCTATCGGGCGCCGCGACCACGCTCACGCGCGGCGAAGGCGAGCAGCAGGTCGCGTTGGAGGCCGAACATCTCGGCCTCCTCGTCGGGGGTCGCGTGGTCGAAGCCGAGCAGGTGGAGCATGCCGTGCGTGAGCAGCACGCGGATCTCGGTCGCGGTGTCGTGGCCGGCGGCCTCGGCCTGGAGCTGGGCGACCTGCGGGCAGATGACGACGTCGCCGAGGAGTCCCTGCGGCGTCGGCGCGTCGGGGCGCCCCGGGCGCAGTTCATCCATCGGGAAGCTCAGCACATCCGTGGGACCCGGCTCGTCCATCCACTGCACATGGAGCTGTTCGATCGCCGCCTCGTCGACCAGCGAGATCCCGAGCTCGGTCTGCGGATGCACGTGAAGCGATTCGAGCACGAAGGCGGCCAGCCGCTGGAGCCCCGGTTCGTCGCATCCGAGGTCGCCGTGCCCGCCGGCGCCGCCCAGCGTGAAGCCCGATTCGTTGTTGATCTCGACGCTCATGCTCCCGCCTCCCGTGCCTGCTGCCCGGCACGCCGCTCTTCGTACGCCGAATACGCATCGACGATCCTGCCGACGAGGCTGTGACGCACGATGTCGTCCGAGGTCAACTCGGCGAAGTGGATGTCGTCGACGCCTCGCAGGATCTTGCTCACCACGCGGAGCCCGCTGGCCGCGGCGGGCAGATCCACCTGGGTGATATCGCCCGTCACCACCATTTTCGAGCCGTATCCGAGCCTGGTGAGGAACATCTTCATCTGCTCGGGCGTGGTGTTCTGGGCCTCGTCGAGAATCACGAACGACTCGTTGAGCGTGCGCCCGCGCATGTAGGCCAGCGGCGCGACCTCGATCGTGCCGGCCGCAAGCAGCTTCGGCACGACATCGTGATCCATCATCGAACCGACGGCGTCGAAGAGGGGCCGGAGATACGGGTCGATCTTGTCCTCGAGCGTGCCGGGCAGGTAGCCGAGACGCTCGCCGGCCTCGACCGCGGGGCGCGTCAGGATGATCTTCGCGACCTCGCGGCGCTGCAGCGCCGCGACCGCCTTCGCCATCGCGAGGTAGGTCTTGCCCGTACCCGCGGGCCCGATGCCGAACGTCACCGTGTGCGTGTCGATCGCGTCGACGTAGCGGCGCTGGCCGCGCGTCTGCGGGCGGATCGCGTGCCCGCGCACCGTGAGGATCGGCTCGCTGAGCACCTGCGAGGCGGTCGGACCGGCCAGGCGGTCGCCCGCGTTCTCCTGCACCATGCGCGTGACCTCGCGAACGTCGTGGCGCGAGACCGCGCCGCTCCGGCGCGCGACCTCGAGCACCTCCGTGACGACCTGCTCGGCGGCACGCACCTCGCCGGCCGGGCCGGTCAGCGTGAGCACGTGATCGCGGGCGTGGAACTGGACGGCCGGATGCTGCCGCTCCAGATCGTTGATGAGCTGATCGCGATGACCGAGGAACTGCGCGAGGTCGACGCCCGTCAGCAGCACGGTGCGCTCGAGCTGCGCGCCCTCGGCATCCGCGGTGGTCTCGGGGTACGAGGGCACTAGAGCGAGCCCTCCTCGAGGCCGCCGGCGAGCACGTGCGCGTGCACATGGAAAACCGTCTGGCCCGCGTTCGCCCCGGTGTTGAACACGAGCCGGTAGTGCCCGTCGGCGTGCTCGTTCGCGAGCCGCTGCGCGACCTCGACCATCTCCGCCAGCAGGCCGGGGTCGCCCGCAGCCAGCTCGGTCACGTTCGCGTATTCCGCGGTCTTCGGGATCACCAGAATGTGCACCGGAGCCTGCGGCGCGATGTCGGGGAACGCGATCACGCGATCGGTCTCGGCGAGCTTCTCGACCGGGATCTCACCGGTCACGATCTTGCCGAAAATGGTTGCTTCTGCCATGCCGTCAGTCTACCCGGCGCCTCCGACACGAAGACCCACGGCCGCTGACCCGGCTACCACCGGCCGAGGGCGGCGTTGAGCACGGCGATCGCGGCCGGCCCGGCCGAGGACGTGCGGAGCACGGTATCGCCGAGGCGGAGGATCGCGGCGCCCGCGGACCGGAACGCATCGAGCTCACCTGCGCTCAGCCCGCCCTCCGGGCCGATCACGAGAAAGAGGTTGGCATCTCCGCCTGCGGCGGCGATCTCTCGCGCGTGATCGCTGAGCGCGCGATCGCCGGCGGGATGCAGGACGAGCACCCCGGCCCCGCCTCGCGCCAGGTCGCAAAGGCCGCTCAGCGAGCCGGGGTCGGAGACCTCGGGGATCCGCGCGCGGAGCGATTGCTTCGACGCCTCCCGCGCGATCCTGCGCCACTTCGCAACGCCCTTGGCGGCCTTCTCGCCGCCGTCGCCCCCGCCGTCCCAGCGCGAGACGGAGCGCTCGGCCTGCCAGGGCACGATGCCGTCGACGCCGAACTCGGTGGCCTGCTCGACGGCCCGCTCGTCGCGGTCGCCCTTCGCAAGCGCCTGCACGAGATGCAGCCGGGGCGACGGCGCCGGCTCGGTACGCACCTCATCCAGCCTCACCGCGAAGCGATCCCGCGCCACGCGCACCACCTCGCCCGCGCCGAGCGCACCCGCGCCGTTCCCGACCGCGATCCGCTCCCCGAGACGGAGCCGGCTCACACGGAGCGCGTGCCGCGCCTCCTCGCCCGCGATCTCGACCGTCTCGGCACCCGCGAACGCGTCGCCGGGGAGATCCTCGCGGTAGTAGAGATTCGCCATGCTCAGCCCTGCCGGAAGAACCGATCCCGGATCTTGCCGAACAGGCCCTGCTGGAACTCGCCGAGGGTCGGCGCCGGATCCTTGCGATGCGAGGCGAACTGCCGCAGCAGATCCTTCTCGCGCGACGACACCTTGGTCGGGGTCACCACCTGCACCGCGATCTTCAGGTCTCCGCGGTTGGTCGACTGCAGCGCCTGGATGCCCCGCCCGCGCACGGTGAGCAGGTCGCCCGACTGCGCGCCCGCGGGCACTTCGATGGATACGGCGCCGTCGAGGCTCTCGAGTTCGGTCTCGGTGCCGAGGATCGCATCGACCATGCCGACCTGCAGCGTTGCGAGCAGGTCGTTGCCGTCGCGGCTGAACACATCGTGGTGCATCACGCGGAACTGGATGAACAGATCGCCGTTCGGCCCGCCGCCGGGGCCGACCTCGCCGCCGCCGCGCAGCTGCATCCGAGTGCCGGTCTCGATGCCCGAGGGGATGTCGATGGTCTGCGTCCGGCGTTCGCTGACGCGCCCCTTGCCGCCGCACTCGAGGCACGGATGCTCGATCACGGTGCCGTAGCCCTGGCAGCTGCCGCAGGCGTGCGTCGTGACGACGTTGCCGAACAGCGAGCGCACCTGCCGCTGCACCTGCCCCGTGCCGCGACAGACGTCGCAGGTCACGGGCGACGTGCCGGGCTGGCAGCACGACCCCTGGCACACGCCGCACAGGACCGCGGTGTTCACCACGATCTCGCGCTGCACGCCGAACACGACGTCGGCCAGCTCGACGTCGACGCGGATCATCGCGTCCTCGCCGCGTTCGGCGCGCGAGCGCGGGCCGCGCTGACCGCCGAACCCGGAGCCCTGACCGAAGAAGGTCTCGAAGATGTCACCGAAGCCGCCCATGCCGCCGGCGCCGTCACCGCCGAGATCGTAGCGCTGCCGTTCGTTGGGGTCGCTCAGTACGTCGTAGGCGTGCGTCACGTTCTTGAAGCGTTCGGATGCCTCTTCGCTGGGGTTCACATCGGGGTGCAGTTCCCGCGCCAGCCGGCGGTACGCCTTCTTGATCTCGTCGGGCGTCGCGTCGCGCGACACACCGAGTGTCTCGTAGTGATCGGCCACGTGGGCTGCCTTTCGTCCAGTGATGTCATTGCTGCTCGCGTGACGGGATGCTCGGTCGAGCCGCATGGCGACCCGCCCGAGCACTCACCCCTCCGCGAGCAATTTGCTCAGATAACTCGCGACGGCACGCACCGTCGCGATGTTGCTCGCGTAGTCCATGCGGATCGGCCCGAGCACTCCGAGATGAGAGTGGCTGTCGCCCTCGTGCTCGTAGCTCGAGGCGATCACCGAGGTGCCGCCGAGCCCGTACGGTTCGTTCTCGCGCCCGATCGAGGCGGCGATATGCCGCTCGTCGTCGGCGAGTTCGCCGAGGAGGCGGAGCAGTGTGACCTGCTCTTCGATCGCCTCGAGCACGGCGGGCAGTTGCCCCGAGAAGGCATCCGGGCGCGACAGGTTCGCAGCCCCTGCGATCGCGATCCGCTCGCTGCGATTCGCCTCGAGCTGGCTGCGGAGCGCGGCGAGCACGCGGCCCACGAGTTCGGTCTCCCCCGGCTGCGCCCAGGTATCGACCGAATCCGCGAGCTGCTGCGCCGCGACGATCGCGGCCTCGAGGTCGGATCCCACCAGCACCCCGGCGATCCGATCCCGCAGCCCGTGCACCCAGGCCTCGGTCACACGCGCCGCCGGGAGCGTGGCGAGCTGCTGCTCGACCACGCCGTTGCCGAGAATGAGCACGCAGAGCACCCGATCCGCCCCGACAGGGATCAGGTCGAGATGCCGCACCTGAGCGCGCTTAAACGAGGGGTACTGCGCGACGGCGACCTGGTTCGTAAGTTGCGAGAGCAGTCGAACGGTGCGTGCCAGCGCCTCGTCGAGGTCGCTTGATTCGCCGAGGAAACGTTCGATCGCGGATCGCTGCGCGCTCGTGAGCGGTCGGATCTTCGCGAGCGTGTCGACGTAGAGCCGGTAGCCCTTGTCGGTCGGCACCCGGCCGGATGACGTGTGCGGCGCGACGATCAGCTCTTCCTCTTCGAGCAGCGCCATATCGTTCCGGATCGTGGCCGCCGAGACGCCGAAGCTGTGCCGATCGACGATCGCCTTGCTCCCGACCGGCTCGTTCGAGGCCACGTAATCGCCGACGATGGCGTGCAGCACGGCAAGACCCCGCTCGGAGACCATGTCGCACCCCCCCGCTCCGCCATCTGGCACTCGATACAGCTGAGTGCCAGTCTATCGCAGGCGGCAGCGGTTGCGTGCAGTGCGGGTAGGGGCCGCCGCACAGCGGCGGTCAGCTCAGCAGGCGGTGGACGACGGTGTCGGCGAGCAGTCGACCGCGCAGCGTAGGAACGACGCGGGGCGTGCTGCCGCCGGCGCCGAGCGCCGCACGTCCGTCGATGAGCCCCTCGGCGATCAGCTCCGGCACGGCACGGCGTTCGCCCTCGGCCAGCACGCCGATCGGCAGTCCATCGGCGATCCGCGTCTCGAGCAGCACACGCTCCGTGCGGCGCGTCTCGCCGTCGAGCACCTCGCGCGCGAGCGCCGGCGAGAGGCCGGCGGCGAGGCGCTCGGCGTAGGCGCGCGGATGCTTGACGTTCCACCAGCGCGTGCCGCCCACATGGCTGTGGGCACCCGGCCCAGCCCCCCACCAATCGGCTCCGCGCCAGTACGCGAGGTTGTGACGCGAACGGGTCGCCGCGGATCGCGACCAGTTGCTGATCTCGTACCAGTCGTAGCCGGCCGCACCGAGCACGGAATCCGCGCGCTCGTACATCTCGGCGTGCAGATCGTCGTCGGGTTCCGCGAGTTCGCCCCGCCGAATGCGGGCCGCGAGCTTCGTGCCGGGCTCGACGATGAGCGCGTATGCCGAGAGGTGGTCGGGCTCGCACGCGAGCGCGGCATCGAGCGAGCGCTGCCAGTCATCGAGTGATTCGCCGGGAGCTCCGTAGATGAGGTCGAGACTCACCTGCAGGCCCGCCTCGCGCGCCCACCGCACGACCTCCGGCACGCGCTCGGGCGTGTGCGTGCGGTCGAGCGTCGCGAGCACGTGCGGCACCGCGGACTGCATACCGAAACTCACGCGCGTAAAGCCAGCCGCGGCAAGCGCCGCCAGGTACGTCTCGTCGACCGAGTCCGGGTTCGCCTCGGTCGTCACCTCCGCGCCCGGGGCGAGCCCCCAGGTGTCCCGCACGCGCGCGAGCATCCCGCCGAGGTCCGCCGCGGGCAGGAGCGTCGGAGTTCCGCCGCCAAAGAACACCGTGGCCGCCGCCCGATCCGGCACGCCGGCGTCGCGCAGCCGTTCGGCGGCGAGGCCCAGCTCGGCCTCGACCTGCGCCGCGTAGCCCGCCTGGCTCGCGCCCGGCCCCAGTTCGCTCACCGTGTAGGTGTTGAAGTCGCAGTATCCGCATCGCACCCGGCAATATGGCACGTGGATGTAGACGCCGAAGTCGCGCGAGGCTGCGCCCGCGGCCGCCGTCGCCGGAAGCGCACCGTCGAGCGGCGCGGGCTCCCCCTCGGGTGGCGCGCTGGGCATCCGGTTACGCTCCCGCGGACAGCACGCCCGTAACGAGCGCGGCCACTTGCGCCCGCGACTCCTTCATCGCCTTCTTGAGGGCCCCCTTGCCCTTGCCGTTGAAGAATCGGCCCTCGGGCGCCCAGATGAAACCGCGGACAGCCGCCCAGACCGTGTCGTCATCACGGTGCTCGACGGTGAAGCACTCCTCGCCGACCACTCCCTCGCCGTCGGCCGCGCCCCACGCGAACCCCGCCCGGCGCGGCTCGTCGATCGTGTAGACGACGCGGAATCGTCTGGGCGTCCGGCTATCTGGCCAGTGGAGCGTGACGACCATGCCCGCCATCACGAACGGTTCGCCGTCGGGGCCGTACTGCACCTCGGCATCGGCGAGCGGCTGCGGCGTGCCCCGCTCGTCGAACGTCACGCCCGCGTACTGGCCGCCATCGCCGTGCTCGATGTCCCGCACGCGAATGCCGACCGCGCGCTGCGCGCCCCAGGTCATGAGCGTGCTCGATGCGGAGAGGAATCGCTCGGCGCCGCTGCCGAGCTGCACCTCGTGCGCGTAGGGGGTACTGCCCTCGGGTGGGAAGCGCAGGAGTTCGGGGTCCGCCGACGCGCCGACGGCCGCGTATACGGCGCCCTGATCGATATGGGTGCTGCGGCGCTGCGGCTCTGACGCGGCGGCCTCGGCCTCGGCCTCACGGCTCTCGGCAGGGCCTGCCGGCTGCCCGGCTTCGGCGTTGTCGCCTTCGGCGCGATCCTCACTCATCAGCGCTTCGCTTCCTTGCCCTCCACATCACCCGAGAGCGCGGCGATGAAGGCCTCCTGCGGTACTTCGACCCGACCGACCATCTTCATACGCTTCTTGCCTTCCTTCTGCTTCTCGAGCAACTTGCGCTTCCGGCTGATGTCGCCACCGTAGCACTTCGCGAGCACGTCCTTCCGGATCGCGCGGATGTTCTCGCGGGCGATGATGCGCGCCCCGATCGCGGCCTGGATGGGCACCTCGAACTGCTGCCGCGGGATGAG
>JAGQTL010000075.1 GCA_020439035.1 Leucobacter sp.
AACAAGCTCATCGAGATGAGCATGGAAGGATCCGTCGGATAGTCATGCCCACGCTTCAGACCGAACAGACCACGCAGAGCGAGCATACCGAGCAGGCCGAACGGGCGGCGAACATGGGCCACCGGGCCCATAGCGACGGCGACTGGGATCACCGCGTACCGGTGCAGACGCGCTCGGAGCGCTTCAAGTCGACCGACGTCTCCCAGTTCCCCGAGGTCACGGGCCGCGAGGTCAACTGGAAGTTCACGCCCATCTCCGCACTGCGCGAGCTGCTCTCCGGCGAACTCGCCGGCGGCACCCCCGCGCTCGAGATCAGCGACGCCGACGGCGTCGAGGTCAGCACGATCCCGATGACGTCGGAGCTCGTCGGCCGCGCCGGGATCCCCGAGGATCGGGCCGCCGCGAACGCCTGGGGTCAGGCGGAGACCGCGCAGCGCATCCTGCTCACGAGCGAGGAGCGCCGGGCCGTCACGGTGCGACGCTCCGGGCTGACCGGCGCTCCGACCGCCGCCCACACGATCATCGAGACGGCACCCCGCGCAGAGGCCCTCGTGATCCTCGAGAACACGGGAGACGCGAACCTGAGCGAGACCGTCGAGATCGTGGTCGGCGAGGGCGCGAACCTCACCGTCGTCTCGATCCAGGAGTGGAACGATGAGGCGATCCATCTCGCGAGCCACCAAGCGACGGTCGGCCGCGACGCCACGCTGCAGCACATCGTCGTCTCGCTCGGCGGCAAGGTCGTGCGCGTCAACCCCACGATCCACCTCGATGGGCAGGGCGCGAACGGCGAGGGCTACGGCGCGTACTTCGCCGACGCCGGGCAGCACCTCGAGCACCAGGTCTACATCGACCACAACGCCCCGCGCACCCGCAGCCGCGTCGCCTACAAGGGCGCGCTGCAGGGCGAGGGCGCTCACGCGGTGTGGATCGGCGACGTCCTCATCCGTCGTGTCGCGACCGGCACCGACAGCTACGAGGAGAACCGCAACCTCACCCTCACCGAGGGCACGCGCACCGATTCGATCCCGAACCTCGAGATCGAGACGGGCGACATCGAGGGCGCGGGGCACGCCTCGACCACCGGCCGGTTCGACGAGGAGCACATCTTCTACCTGCGCAGCCGCGGCATCTCCGAGGACGAGGCGCGCAAGCTCGTCGTGCGCGGCTTCCTGATCGACGTGATCCAGCGCATCGGCGACGCACGCGTCGAGGAGCGGCTGCAGCAGGTCATCGAGGCCGAGCTCGAGCAGAGCGTGCTCGTCTGATGGCGAGGCACAAGGCGCTCGTCTTCAGCGAGCTCGTCCAGGACCAGCCGGTGCGCGTCGTGCTCGACGGTGTGCCGATCGCCGTCGTGCTCGACAACCAGGGCGACGTGCACGCGATCGGCGACACCTGCACCCACGGCGAAGTCAGCCTCTCCGAGGGCTTCGTCGATGGCGACACCCTGGAGTGCTGGGCGCACGGCTCGGCCTTCTCGCTGCGCACCGGGCAGCCCCAGAACCTGCCGGCATTCGAGCCGGTACCGGTCTACGTCGTCGAGATCGAAGACGACGGCGTGTACATCGACCCCACTGTTACGAAAGAGATTGCATCATGACATCCGTCCTCGAGATCAAGGATCTGCACGTCAGCGTCGAGACCGATCAGGGCCCGAAGCCCATCCTCGTCGGCGTCGACCTCACGATTCGCCAGGGCGAGACCCACGCCATCATGGGCCCGAACGGCTCGGGCAAGTCGACGCTCGCCTACGCGGTCGCGGGCCACCCGCGCTACACGATCACGAGCGGTTCCATCCTGCTCGACGGCGAGGATCTCACCGAGCTCGGCGCCGACGAGCGCGCCCAGGCCGGCCTCTTCCTCGCGATGCAGTACCCGGTCGAGATCCCGGGTGTCACCAACGCGAACTTCCTCCGCACGGCCAAGACCGCGATCGATGGCAAGGCGCCCGCGATCCGCGGCTGGATGAAGGAGGTGAAGGAGGCGATGGAGAATCTCCGAATGGATGCCTCTTTCGCGGAGCGCAACGTGAACGAGGGCTTCTCGGGCGGCGANNGAGAAGAAGCGCAACGAGATCCTGCAGCTCGAGCTGCTGAAGCCGAAGTTCGCCGTGCTGGATGAGACGGACTCTGGCCTCGACGTCGACGCGCTGAAGGTGGTCTCCGAGGGCGTCAACCGCGCCAAGGAGCAGACCGGCCTCGGCGTGCTGCTGATCACGCACTACACCCGGATCCTCCGCTACATCAAGCCGGACTTCGTGCACGTGTTCGTGGCCGGTCGCATTGCCGAGGAGGGCGGCCCCGAGCTCGCCGAGCGGCTGGAGGAAGAGGGCTACGATCGCTTCCTCACCGCCGATGCGGATGCGGCGTAGGCTGGGAACCATGAGCGAGTCAACGACCATCGCATCCATCGATCCCGAGTTCCGCGAGCAGGCGATCGAGGCGCTGAAAGAGGTCAGCGACCCCGAACTCGGCGTCAACATCGTCGACCTCGGGCTCATCTACG
>JAGQTL010000076.1 GCA_020439035.1 Leucobacter sp.
GGGGTGTACTTGCGCTCCGGCGCGTAGGGGAACTGCGCACCGGGGCCGAAGACATGGCAGTGGGCGTCGACGGCGCCGGCCGGCAGGCGGAACGCGGGCACGCTCGGCCCGTCGAACCAGTCGAGCCAGCCCGGCGTCTTCTCGAAGCCGCCGCTCGTGTCTCCGTGCGCCATGCTCAGTCCTCCACGTATTCCAGGCCGGCGGCGGCGAGCGGCTCGCGCATGCCGTACATGTCGAGGCCGAGCTCGCCGTCGCGGAACTTCAGGCGCTTCGCCTCTTCGTTGTCCTCGCGCTTCCGGCTCGCATCGGCCACCGCGCCGACGAGCTCCCGCGGCACGACGACCACGCCGTCGACGTCGGCCACGACCACGTCGCCCGGGTGCACGAGCGCGTTCGCGGCGACCACCGGCACGTTCACCGAGCCGAGTGTCGCCTTGACCGTGCCCTTCGCGCTGATCGCGCGCGAGAACACCGGGAAATCCATCTTCTCGAGGTCCGCAACGTCGCGCACGCCGCCGTCGATCACGAGGCCCTTGCAGCCGCGGGCGGTCAGCGACGTGGCGAGCAGTTCGCCGAAGAACCCGTCCTCGCTCTCGGTGGTGCAGCCGGCGACGATCACGTCGCCCTCCTGCACCTGCTCCGCGGCGACGTGGAACATCCAGTTGTCGCCGGGCTGCAGCAGCACCGTGACCGCCGGGCCGCAGAGCTTCGCGCCGTGGTACACGGGGCGGATGTAAGGGCGCATGAGGCCGACCCGGCCCATGGCCTCGTGGATCGTCGCGACGCCGAACTGCGAGAGCCGGGCGACGTCTTCGGGGTCCGGGCGCTCGATGTTCGTGCGGACGATGCCGAGATTGTTGAGACGCATGGACGATTCTCCTCGTAGGGTCGGGGGTCAGAGCCCGCGGGCGGTCAGGGCGCGGTCGAGGCGCGGGTAGACGCGACGGGCGTTGCCCTCGAACACCTGCGCGCGCTGGGCGTCGCTCAGGTTGTCGGTCGCGTCGACGTAGCGCTTGGTGTCGTCGAAGTAGTGGCCGGTGCGGGGGTCGATGTCGCGCACGGCGCCGATCATCTCGCTGGCGAAGAGGATGTTGTCCGTGGGGATCACCTTCGTGAGCAGGTCGATGCCCGGCTGATGGTAGACGCAGGTGTCGAAGAAGACGTTGTGCAGCAGGTGATCCTCGAGCTCGGGCTTGCCGAGCGCCATCGCGAGGCCGCGGAACCGCCCCCAGTGATAGGGCACCGCGCCGCCGCCGTGGGGGATCACGAGCTTGAGGTCGGGGAAGTCGCGGAAGAGGTCGCCCTTCAGCAGTTGCATGAACGCCGTGGTGTCGGCGCCGAGGTAGTGATCGCCGGTCGTGTGGAACTGCGGCTTGCACGAGGTGCTGACGTGCACCATCGCGGGCAGCTCGTACTCGACGAGCTTCTCGTAGATCGGGTACCAGGAGCGGTCGGTCAACGGGGGCGCGGTCCACTTGCCGCCGGAGGGATCCGGGTTGAGGTTCACGGTGACCGCGCCGAGCTCCTCCACCGCGCGAGTGAGCTCTGCCACCGTCGTCGCGGGGTCGACGCCCGGCGATTGCGGCAGCATCGCGCCCATGAGGAAGCGGTCGGGGAAGAGCCCGCTGACCCGCGCGACCAGGTCGTTGCAGATGCGCGCCCAGGTCTCGCTGACCCCGTAGTCGCCGATGTGATGGGCCATGAACGAGGCGCGGGGGCTGAACACCGTGATGTCGCTGCCCCGGTCGTTCATGAGCCGGAGCTGGTTCGCCTCGATGGTCTCGCGGATGTCGTCATCCGAGATGCGCAGTGCGGCGGGATCGGGCGCCTCGCCCGTGCCGTCGGCGAAGGCGATCTGCAGATCTCGCCACGCACCGAGCTGGGTGGGAGCGGTGGTGTAATGACCGTGAATATCGATGATCACCGGGCGTCGTCCTTGTCACTGGGATACGGATGCGGAAGGTCTGTTCTGCCCCATGGTAGATCGCGAAAAACATATAGTCGAATAGATATTCAAGCCCTCCGGTATAGATAGGATCGATACATGTCGCTGCTCGATCTCAACCAGTTGCGCACCTTCGTCGTGCTCTACGAGCTGCGCAGCGTCACCGCCGTGGCCGACCGTCTGCACGTCACGCAGCCGACGGTCAGCTACACGCTGCGGCGGCTGCGCGAGCGCTTCGACGACGAGCTCTTCCGCCGCGAGGGCCGAGACATGGTGCCGACGGCGAAGGCCACGCAGCTCTTCGGCCCGCTGCACGAGGCGCTGACGCAGATCGATGCGGCGGTGAACGAGACCGACGCCTTCGAGCCCGCCGGGTTCACGGGCGAGCTGATGCTCGGCCTCACCTCGATCGGCGAGCAGACGTTTCTGCCCCCCATCATGTCCGCACTCGCGCGCGAGGCCTCGCGCCCGCACCTGCAGGTCGAGCGGCTCGACTCGGATCAGGTGGAAGAGGCGCTCGCCCGGGGCGCCATCGATCTCGCCCTCACGGTCTCGATGATCACGAGCCCGCGGCTGTGGCGCAGTCGCGTGCGCGGGGTCGAGTACGTCGCGCTCTCATCCAGCGCGCATCCCCTGCCGCCGACCGGACCCGACATGTTCGCCGGTCGGCACTTCGTGCGGGTGTCCGCCCGCGGCGGGCACATCTTCCCGCTGCAGGCCCTCACCGACCACGGGCTGATGCCGCAGGTCGTGCTCACCGTCGAGGAGTACTCGACCGTGCCCGCGGTACTCGAGGCGACCGACCTCGTGGTGCTGCTCCCGCGGCACGTCGCCGAGGTGTTTCGCGGCTGGTTCCCCGACCTGCGCATCGCCGACCTGCCCTGGCCGGGTCAGAGCGCCCCCGTGTCGCTGTACACCCTGCGCGAGGCGAGCCTCTCGCCGGCTCGCCGCTGGTTCCGCTCGCTCGTGCTCGACGCCGTCTCGGAGTAGTGAGCGCACCGGGATCCGCGATCCCGCAGCGCCGCCGTCGATCCCGCGGCATCCGCAGCCGCACCCGCACCCGCAGCACCCCAGCCCCGGCGCTCAGCCGCTCCTCTCGCGCGCGACCGCGCGGGCGACGACGCGGGCGCTCCACCTCCCCGAGAGCAGGCCGACCGGGATCATGAGCACCCACGTGAGCTGGCCCCAGTTCGCGCCTGCCAGGTAGGCGACCGGGATCGAGACCACGAACACGCCAATTTTCGCGAGTTCATCGAAGCGCGTCGCCCACCAGGCCGAACGCGGCACCTCGTCGTCGATCAGCCCTCGCGCCCGACCCACCTCATGGATCACCGCCATGGAGGCGATGGCGAGCGCGACGTTGACCGCGTAGAGAGCCGTGGCGAGCGGGTGCTCGGAGACGACCGGGTCGCTGATGCCCTGAGTGGTGAAGGGGATGAGCACGACGAGTGCCGCGGTCACGAGGTTCGCGGTGATGACGGCGCTGTCGAACCCGGTGAAGCGCGCGAGCATCACGGTGTTGAGGCGCCAGAACACGGCGATCACCACGAAGCTGACGACGAAACCGGTGAGCTGGTTGCCGACGCCCGAGGCGAGCAGGCTGCCGAGGCTGCTCCAGGCGTCAGCGGGCGGCAGGTCGACGTTCGAGATCAGCAGCGTGATCGCGAACCCGTAGATCGCGTCGAAGAAGCCGAGACCACGCCCGAATTCCGCTCCCTCGCGGCCGAAGAACGTGCCCATACCGGCAAGCTACCACCGCGGGCCGGGCGGCGGGCGACGACACCTGGGCGATCCGGCTATCGGCGCCGCGGCCGGTTCCAGCTCGCCTTCGCGGGCGTGAGGGGGCTGCGCACGTGGATCGCCCACGACGAGTGCGGGTGGATCGACAGGATGCACCGCTCGTACCAGGCCTTCGCCTCCGCGGAGAGATGCGGCACGACCGCCTCCATGTCGGCGTCGTCCTCGGGCCGGGGCCTCAGCGCCTTCCACACCAGCTGCACCTCGGGCGCGCCGGTCGGAATACCGTCGAGGTCGAGCACCGCGCGATCCCACGGCAGCATGAGCCGCGGATCCCGCTTGTACACCCAGGCGCTCGGCGCCCCGTCTTCGACGTTCACGCGCAGCACCCAGGCGTTCTTACCGGTGTCGCGCACGAGCACCGGCTGAATCTCGTCGCCCTCGGCGGCCTCGGCGAACGGCACGAGTTCCTCGCCATCGCGCACCGCCCAGGCGTCATACCCGGCGGGCAGGCTCGCGATCAGCTGCGGCAGGTCGGCGAGGACCACGCTCGCGTCGATGTTCCGCCGATCGCGGATGGGCTCGCCGAGCCAGCGGTCGAGGGCCGCGCCGCCCGAGAGCCACCAGCGAACGGGCGCGGCGCCGAGCAGGTCGGCGACGGCCTGGGGCTCGAGCGGCTCCCAGGCCAGGTCGAGCGTCGGTGCGGATTGGGTCATGGCACCAGAGTAGCGGCGCGTTCGGTGCGTCGTGCGTATCCGATGCGTCGGACGGAGGCGGGTCGGCCGCCAGATTGTCCGGTATGAGGTGAGCCGCCACGTGGCAGAGTTGACCCATGGCGAACTCGGCGAGCGGCGAGGGCATGGTGCCCCGCATCGTGCGCGTGCTCGAGACGTTCGACAGCGACCGCACGGTGCAGACCGCGAGCGAGATCGGTCGGCGCGCGGGGCTGCCGAGCTCGACCGCCCACCGGCTCGTCGAGGAGCTCGTGTCGGAGGGCGTGCTCGAGCGCGATGACCAGCACCGTGTGCGCTTGGGCATGCGGCTCTGGGAGCTCGCCCTGCGCGGGTCGACGGCGCTGCGACTGCGCCAGGCCGCCCTCCCGCACATGGAGCGCGTGCAGGCCGAACTGCGCGAGCACACCCAGCTCGCCGTGCTCGAGCAGGGCGAGGCGCTCTTCCTCGAGCGCCTCTCGCACCCCGATGCCGTGTCGAACATCACGCGGGTGGCCGGGCGACTGCCGCTGCACGCCTCGTCATCGGGACTCGTGCTCCTCGCGCACGCCGATCCCGCGCTGCGCGAGCGCGTGCTCGCCGGGCCGCTGATCGCGGTCGGACCGCAGACGATCACGGATCCCGCCGTCCTCCGGCGCACCCTGGCCGAGATCCGCCGCTCCGGGTTCGTCGCCGCCCCCGGCTCGATCGAAGCGGTCTCGAACGGCATGGCGGTGCCGCTCCGGGATCGCGGGGAGGTGATCGCGGCGCTCTCGGTCGTGCTGCCCCGCGAGGCCCCGGTCGAACCGGGGATCCGCGCGCTGCGCGCGGCGGCGGCGCGCATCGAGGCCGAACTGCGATCCTCACGCGCTTGAGTGCGCGACCGGCCCGCGCGCGCTCGCGCGGTTGCTCGCTTGCTTGCTCTCTCGCGCGTGCTCTCGCGCGATCACGCGCGCGATCACGCATATTCGTTTCCTGTTGAATGGGAAATCTGCGCGGATCCGCGCGATCCTTCGCACACTTGATGAGGAATCACCCCGGCCCGGGGTCCACCACGGCGAAGGAGCTGCGAATGACCACTGAACACACCCGCGTTGCGATCGTCGGCGCCGGCCCCGCCGGCCTCGTGCTCTCGCACCTGCTCGCCCAGGCCGGCGTCGAGAGCATCGTGCTCGACCAGCGGAGCCGGGAAGACATCGAAGGCACCATCCGCGCCGGCATCGTCGAGCACGGCGCCGCCGAACTGCTCGCGGGCATCGGCGACACGAGCCGCATCTACACGGCCGGGCACCGCCACGACGGCATCGAGCTGCACTTCCCCGCTCCTGACGGCGGCACCGAGGCCCACCGTATCGACTTCCCGGGGCTCACCGGCCGCAGCGTGTGGCTCTACCCGCAGCACGAGGTGCTCATCGACCTCATCGCCGCGCGACTCGCCGATGGCCAGGATCTGCGTTTCAGCACGACCGTCGACCGCGTCGAGGGCGTCGAGTCGGATCGGCCGCGCATTTTCGGCACCGGCGCTGACGGGCAGCCCTTCGAGATCGAGGCGGAGTTCGTGGTCGGCGCCGATGGCTCGCACAGCGTCGTTCGCCCGGCGGTCACCGGCCCCTCGCGCGCGGGCGGATACTTCCGCGAGTACCCCTTCGCCTGGTTCGGCATCCTCTGCGAGGCTCCGCCGAGCGCGCCCGAGCTCATCTACAGCAACTCGGCCGACGGCTTCGCCCTCATCAGCCAGCGCAGCGACACCGTCCAGCGCATGTACTTCCAGTGCGATCCCGAAGCCGACGCCGACGCGCTCAGCGACGCCCAGATCTGGGACATCCTGCAGAAGCGCACGCCGGGCACCGAGCTCAACGAGGGCCCCATCTTCCAACGCGACGTGCTGCGCTTCCGCAGCTTCGTCTCGCACGAGCTGCGCCACGGCCGCGCCGCCCTCGTCGGCGACGCCGCGCACACCGTGCCGCCGACCGGCGCCAAGGGCATGAACCTCGCCATCGGCGATGTGATCCTGCTCGACCAGGCGCTGCAGGAGCTGCTGCTGCGCGGCAGCGAGCGCGGCCTCGACGCGTACGCCGCGGAGGCCTCGAAGCGCATCTGGAAGTCGCAGCACTTCTCGTGGTGGATGACGAGCATGCTGCACCTGCAGCCGGAGGCGAACGAGTTCGACCGGCTGCGGCAGCTCGGCGAACTGCGCTCGGTCGTCGAGAGCGAGGCGGGCCGGAAGTACCTCGCGGAGGCGTACACGGGCTGGCCGTACGCGACCTCGCTCTAGGATCGGCGGGGCGCGCGGCGCTTCGTTCGTCGGTTTGATCCGCTATCGCCCGGAACAGTGCAGCAAACCGACGGATGAACCGCCGCCGCCCGACGGCACGCGGCATCGCAGAGTGCTGGCGGGGCGGGTCGCCGGCGCGACGGCGCAGCTTCAAAGCGGCGGCGCCGAAGCCGCACCGCCGCCGGCGGGACCCGACTACACCGCCCGGAGCACGACGGCGCTGCCCTGGCCGCCGCCGCCGCAGATGCCGACGGCGCCGAGCGATCCCTCGCCGAGCTGCGCGAGCTGGCGCGCGAGCGTGCCGACGATGCGCGCCCCCGAAGCGCCGATCGGGTGGCCGAGAGCGATGGCCCCGCCGTGCGCATTGACGATAGCGGGGTCGAGGCCGAGCTCGCGCGTCGACTGCAGGCCGACGGCGGCGAACGCCTCGTTGATCTCGACGGCCGCGAGGTCGGCGGCCGACGCACCGCCGGGCACCTTGGCGAGCGCCGCCGTGATGGCGCGCGCGGGCTGCGAGTGCAGGTGCGTGTCGGGGCCGGCGACGAACGCGGTCGCCTCGACGCGTGCGATGGGCGCGAGCCCGAGCCGCAAGGCGGCGGTCTCGCTCACGATCACGAGGGCTGCGGCCCCGTCGGTGATCTGCGAGGCGTTGCCCGCGGTGATCGTGCCCTCCTTCGCGAAGGCGGGGCGGAGGCCGGACAGCGTGTCGGCCGTCGTGTCCGCGCGAATGCCGTCGTCGGCCGAGACGACGGTGTCCCCTCGGCGCGAGCTCACGGTGACCGGCGCGATCTCGCCGGCGAAGAACTCGGCCGAGGCCGCCGCGCGCTGATGGGACGCCGCGGCGAATGTGTCTTGATCCTCGCGCGACAGCGACAGCGGCGCATTGCCCTGCTCGGTCAGCGCCCCCATCGCGACCTGGTCGAACGCGTCGGTGAGCCCGTCGCGATCGACGGTGTCGATCATGGTCGCCGGCCCGTACTTCACGCCGGCCCGCAGCGGGATCACGTGCGGAGCGAGCGACATCGACTCCTGGCCGACGGCGACGACGATGTCGGCCTCGCCCGAATCGACAAGCCGCACGGCCTGCGACACGGCCTCGGTGCCCGAGAGGCAGACGGCGTTCAGCGTGATCGCCGGCACGCTCAGCGGGATCCCCGCACCGACCGCGGTCTGGCGCGCCGGGTTCTGCCCGGCACCCGCCTGCAGCACCTGCCCGGCGACGACGGCGTCGACCCGGTCGGGCGCGACCCCCGCGCGCTCGAGCGCGGCCGTGACCGCGTGCGCCCCGAGCACCGTGGCGGGCTGACTCGCGAACTGGCCCGTGAAGCGGGCGAACGGCGTGCGGGCGTATCCGGCGATGAATGCGGTCATTGGGGCCTCCTTCGACATGCTCAGTCTCGCAGATCGACCGCGAAGTCGGCACCGGTGAGCGCGCGCAGCTCGTCCACGGCCTGCCCCGGAGCAAGCCGCCGGAGCACCAGCCCGCCGTCGACGACATCGAACACCGCGCGATCGGTCACGATCCGATCCACCACCCCGGCACCGGTCAGCGGCAGCGAGCAGCGCTCCACGATCTTGGGGGAACCATCCTTCGCCACGTGCTCCGTGAGCACGATCACGCGTGGCGTGCCCGCGACGAGGTCCATCGCGCCGCCCATGCCCTTCACGAGCTTGCCCGGGATCTGCCAGTTGGCGAGATCGCCGTTGCCGGCGACCTCCATCGCGCCGAGGATCGCCGTTTGCACGTGCCCGCCGCGGATCATGCCGAAGCTGGTCGCCGAATCGAAGATGGAGGCGCCGGGCACCAGCGTGACGGTCTGCTTGCCGGCGTTGATGAGGTCGGCGTCCTCCTCGCCGTCGAACGGGAACGGCCCCATGCCGAGGATGCCGTTCTCGCTCTGCAGCTTGACGGTCACGCCCTCGGGCAGGTTGTTGGCGACCAGCGTGGGAATGCCGATGCCGAGGTTCACGTACTGCCCGTCTTCGAGCTCCGCGGCTGCGATCGCCGCCATCTCATCGCGCGTCCACATGTCAGGCCTCCGATCCGGTCGTATGCTCGGGCGCACTCGACGGGGCGGTCGGCGACGAGAGCGCCGCCTCCGGCTTCGGCCGTGTCGTGCGCTGCTCGATGTGCTTCGTCGGGTCCTCCACGCGGACGACGCCCTGGACGAAGACGCCCGGCGTATCGATCCGCTCGGGATCGAGGTACTCCTCCGAGAGGGTTTCGACCTCGGCCATCGTGACCCGCGCCGACATGGCGGCAAGCGGGTTGAAATTGCGCGCGGTAAGGCGGTAGCGCAGGTTCCCCTCGGTGTCGCCGATGCTGGCGCGCACGAGTGCGAGGTCGGCGCGGATGCCGCGCTCGAGGATCGCGCGCTTGCCGTCGAACTCGGCCTCGGGCTTGCCCTCCGCGACGGGGGTGCCGACGCCGGTCGGCGTGTAGAAGGCCGGGATCCCCGCGCCGCCGGCCCGCAGTCGCTCCGCCAGGGTGCCCTGCGGCACGAACTCGACGTCGAGATCGCCGCTCAGGTACTGCTCCGCGAACAGCCGGTTCTCTCCGACGTACGACGAGAGCACCTTGCGCACCTGGCGGTTTTCGAGCAGCACGCCGAGGCCCTTGCCGTCGACGCCCATGTTGTTCGAGACGATGGTCAGGTCCTTGGCGCCGATGTCGCGCAGAGCCGCGATCAGGGTGCTCGGGATGCCGCAGAGGCCGAACCCGCCGACCGCGATCAGCATCCCGTCCTCGACCACTTCGGCGAGCGCCTCGGCGGCACTGGCTCGTAATTTGGATGACATCTGGGATCCCTCCGTTCACCATGCGATCGCATGGACTTTCGGGTCCGAGGCTAGATCGTTGCCGAAGATCGCTCAATATTCGCGATCGAACTGCTCGCTCGGTGAGCGTTCGCAGTACAATCGTTCACATTATGAACGCTTCGGACGATCCCTTCGAGCATCGCCCCTCGACCTCGCCTCCCCCGCGGCGCACCGCGCGGTCGGCCGAGCCGGCGGGGGCGCAGGTGGTGGGCAGGATCGCCGCCCTGCTGCGATCGCTCAGCACCGCGATGCCGGGCGGCGCCGGCACCAGCGATCTCGCGCGCGCGGCCGAGCTCTCTCGCCCGACCGCGCACCGCCTCCTGAGCTCCCTCGCCGCGCAGGGCTTCGTCGATCGCGACCAGCGCTCCGGCCACTGGCTGCTCGGGCCCGAACTCTACCTCATGGGCTCGGTCGCCGCCGAACGCTACGACATCACGGAACTCGCGCGCGAGCACGTCGCCGCGCTCGCCGAGGCCACGGGCGAGAGCGCCTTCCTCTCGGCCAGGCGCGGCGGCGAGACCATCTGCCTGGTGCGGAACGACGGCAGCTTCCCCATCCGTTCCTTCGTGCTGCACGAGGGCAAGCGGTTCCCGCTCGGGGTCGCCTCGGCCGGGATCGCGATCCTCGCGTTCCTCGACGACGAGGCGGTCGAGCGCCACATCGCGCAACCGGATCTCGAAACCCGTTACGGCCCGGCGCATGCGCCCGCGGAACTGCGGGCACGCGTCGCGGAGACCCGGCGCCTCGGGTACGCCGTGAACCCGGGCCTCGTCGTCGAGGGCAGCTGGGGGATGGGTGCCGCGGTCTTCGACCCCGCGGGCCAGCCCGCCTGGGCGCTCAGCCTCACGGGCATCGAACCGCGCTTCACCGCGCAGCGCCGGCCCGAGCTCGGGCGGCTCCTGCTCGAGCACGCGCATCGGTTGACACGACGCATCGCCGGGCGGTGAGCCCCTGGCCGAGGATCCCGCGACCGGCGGAACCCGCAGGCCTGCCTAGACTGTCAGGGTGACCTCCGCCTCGCCCGATCTGCGCCTCGCGCAGCGCAGGCAGCGGCGACGCTTCTCGCAGCGCCGGCGCCGACGCCTCACCGCGACGCTCACCGTGACCGCGGTGCTGATCGGCGGAGGGTATTCGGCGGCCGTCGGCCTCGCCCCGCTGCCGGAGCTCTCCCCGCAGCTGAGCGTCGACGCCACGCAGACCATCACGGCGAGCACGAAGAAGGCCGAGGCGGCCGTGGCATCCCAGAGCCTGCCGACCGCGATCGGCTGGGGCGACGGCAACGCCGTGTGGTCGAACGACGACGAGGCCCATCCGATCGCGAGCATCACGAAGCTCGTGACGGTGCTCGTGTGTCTCGAGCAGCAGCCGCTCGAGCCCGGTGAAGACGGCCCCGACTTCGTCTACGGCGCGGCCGAGGCGCAGCGCGAGGCCGAGCTGCGGGCGCAGGATGCGATCATGCACCCCGTGCCGGTCGGCACGGTGCTCACCACGCGCCAGGTGCTCGAGCTCGCGCTCATCCCCTCGTCGAACGACTACGCCATCGCCTACGCGTACCGGGTGTTCGGCGGCAACGACGCCTTCGTCGACGCCGCCTCGGCGTGGGCCGCCGAGCACGGCCTCGAATCGCTCAGCATCGTCGAGCCGAGCGGGCTCTCCGCCGAGAACCGCGCGAGCGCCGCCGACCTCGTGCGGCTCGGGCGCCTCGCGCTGCAGAACCCGACGGTGCTCGAGATCGTGAAGATGACTTCGGCAGATGTGCCGCCCATCGGCCGGATCGAGACCACCAACCCGCTGCTCGGCGAGGTCAAGGGCGTGATGGGGCTCAAGACGGGCTCGCTCGACGTGGCCGGCTTCAACCTGCTGCTCGCGCAGAAGAAGAAGTTCAAGGGCCGCTCGTTCGTGCAACTCTCCGCCACACTGGCCCGGCCCTCACGCGAGGCCCGGGCGGCGTCCGGCCGCGAGATGCTCGCGCTAATGGATGGTCTGCCTGGGCGCAAGCGCTTCGTCGCCGAGGGCGAGGAGGTCGGATCGGTGACGACGTGGCAGGGGGAGCGCGTGCCACTGCTCACCGCCGCCGGCGCCCGCGGCGTGCTGCTCCCCGGGGAGAGCGCGACGCGGTCGATTTCGCTCGGCGCGGTCGACTCGGGCGCCGCGGGCCGGGTCGTCGGATCCATCGCGATCGAGGCGCCGACCGAGGTGGATCCCGTGACCATCGTCACCGGCGCCGCCATCACCGAGCCCGACTTCTGGTGGCGCTTCACGCACCCCGCCGAGGTGCTGTAGGGGCGATCCTTCGCGAGGCTCCGCCATCCCTGCCCGAACTCGGCCGCACCCAAGCAATCTGCAAAACACAAGCCCGAATCGGCGAAATCGGCTTGGATTGTGCAGATCACTTGGGTAACGCCGATCTCGCGGCGAGGTTACGACGAGCACCCCGCGAACAGCACGACGAACAGCGCCCCGAGCACACCGACGAACACCGCGACGAGCACACCGACGAACACCGCGACGAGCACACCGACGAACACCGCGACGAGCACCCCCCAAACGCCCCGACGGCCGGCCGAGCCGCCTACCCGATTCGCTCGGCCACAACGCGGCGCAGCGCATCCAGGGTGAGGCCGACCGACTCCACGTCGACGCGCTCGTCGTGGGCGTGGATGCGCTCGCGATAGCGCTCGTAGCTCCACTCCGACGAGAGCAGCCCGAACCCGTAGGCCGGGATGCCGAGCTCCCGGAACTGGCGGGCATCCGACCCCCCGGCCGCCATGATCGGCACCACGGGAGAACCGTCGGTCTCGCCGATCGCGCGCTCGATCGCGACGAAGAGCGGGTGATCGGGCGGTGAAGCCGTCGCATCCCAGCCGCGCAGATGGCGGATCTCGACGGCTGGATCGCGCTCGTCGCCCAGCGAGCCGAGCATCCCTGCCAGCAGCGCATCGACGTCGGCATCGGTCGTGCCCGGGAGCGTGCGGATGTCGAGGTCGAGATGAGCCTCGCCCGGGATCACATTGTGCGCCTGGCCGGCGCGCAGCACGGTCGGTGAGATGGTGACGCGCGATGCCGCGTGGGCGTACCCGGCGATCCCGCCGAGTTCGGGCAGCGCGGCGTCGAGGCGCACCGGGTCGAGCATGCGGGCCGCGAGTTCGGGATCGCCCACCCGCGCCGCGACGAACGGGGGCCACAGCGGGCCGAGTTGGATGGCCGGCTCGACCGCCGCGAGGCGGCGCAGGACCTCGCCGACCGCGTAGGCGGCGCTCGCCGCGCCATAGGGGATGGATGCGTGCCCGGGGGTGCCGCGCACGACGAGGCGGCGGCCGGCGGATCCCTTCTCGGCGACGTCGATGGCGACGTGCCGGCCCATGCGCATGCCGCCCGACTCGCTCAGCACTTCCGTGACGCCGAAGGCATCGGGGTGCGCGTCGAGCAGCCAGCGCAGGCCGTAGTCGCCGCCGGCCTCCTCGTCGGCCACGGCCAGGAGCACGAGATCGCCACGGGGTGGCGTGTCGGCGGCGGCCGCCTCGCGGAGCATCGCCGCGAACACCGCCGTGAGGTAGAGCATGTCGACTGTGCCACGGCCCCACACCTCGCCGTCGACGAGATCGCCGCCGAAGGGGTCGCGCGTCCAGCGCTCGGCGTTCGCCGGCACGACGTCCAGGTGACCGAGCAGGCCGAGCGTCGGCGCCTCGGGATCGGTGCCGCGCACGCGCGCGATCAGCGACGCCCGGCCGGGCGCGGCCTCGAATACGCGGGTCTCGATCCTGCTCTGCCCATCGGGCCGATCGGCCATCGGTGCGAAGAACTGCTGCAGGGCCCGCACGCCACGGATCTCGCCCCCCGAGCTCGCCTCCCCCGTGTTCACGCAGGCGGCGCGCACGAGTGCGCGCAGCAGCTCGACGCAGTCGTGAAGCGCAGCCTCGCTCCGCCGACCTGACGGCCGCTCACTCGTCGGCACCGACCCCACCTCCGCACGCGCGGGCGCGCCTCGTCCCGGCGCGATCCAGCCTAGCTCTTTCGCCGCACGCATCGGCGCCTGGCCGAGGGGAAGGAGCGAGGCCACAGCCGAGGGCAAGGAGCGAGGGCACGGCCGAGTGCAGCCCGAAGGCAGAACCGAGAAAAAGGAGCAAAGGCAAATCCGAGGGAAGCCCGAAGGCAGAGCCGAGGGCGGTGCCGAGAGGAAGACGCAAGGGCAACGCGAAGAGCCCGATTGACGGCAGGATCGCGGCCCCCGCGCGTCGACCCACAACGAGCACGAAGCGTCGGCGAATACCCGAAATCACCGGGAGGAGTACCCTGGGGACGGAGCCGACGAAAGCCGACGCCGTTCTGTATCCACTCACTCAACCCTATGGAGGAACAATGTCTGACACTTGGCTTCCCAGCCTGCTGACGAGCACGCCGGAAGAGGGCTTCCAGCTTGCGGTCAAGCTCTCGCGCATGGGCGTCAAGACGACCCAGCCCGACGTCGAGGTGCTGCACCGTCTGCGCCCCGATTACTCGCAGAACGCCGACAGCCTGACCGCGGCCTCGCAGGTCGTCGCGATCAACTTCCAGACCGTCGCGGCCGCGAACGGCTACTGGCGCTAGACACTCGCCGCCACGGGATTCCGGGTGCGGTTCGGCTCGGGTTCGGATGAACCCGCCGGCGTTACGGACGTCGGCGCCGCGCCGCCCCGCCTATCCCTCGAAACGCGCCTCGTAGTCCGCGCGACGAGCGCGGTCGACCGATTTCACCTGGTCGGGCACGAGTCGCCGCATCACCGCGGCACGAGGGCGTTCTGGCAGTAGGCCGACCAGGCGGTTGGCCAGACCCACGTACCCCGGGACCGTCACCTCGAACCGGGGCCGCGCGATCACTCGCGCCACCGCGCGGGCGATGTCCTCGGGCTGCAGCAGCTTCGCCGCGCCGGTCGACGTGCCGGCGGCGAGCGCCGTCTCGACCACCGTCGGCATCACGACCGAGAGCCGAACCCCCGAGCCGTGCAGCTCGGCGCGCACGGCCTTGAGGTACCCGAGCACCCCGTGCTTGCTCGCCGCGTAGCTCGCCTCACCCGGAGTGGGAAGCAGCGATGCCGCTGAGGCGATCGTGACGATGTGCCCGTTGCCCCGAGCGCGCATCCCCGGCGCCGTCGCCTGCACCAGATGGATCGCTCCCTGCAGGTTCACGGCCAGCTGCTTCGCGGTGGCACCCGCGGGCTCCTCATCGAAGGGCCCCACCCACATCACCCCGGCGCTGTTGACCAGCACGTCGATGGCGCCGAGCTCGCGCTCCACGGCGGCGATGAACGCACCGCACGCCTCGCGATCGACCACGTCGACGGCGAGCCCCATCGCCCCGTCACCGAGCCCGCGCGCGGCCGCCCGGGCCGCATCGCCGTCGAAATCGCCGATCGCCACGCGCGCCCCGCCCGCCGCGAGCAGCCTCGCGGTTGCGAGCCCGATCCCGTTCGCGCCGCCGACGACGGCGACCACCTTGCCCTGGAGCGATCCCGCAGCGCTCATGCCCGGCTCCCCCGCGCCCTGCCCGCTTCCCGTTCACGCCGCAGGTCCCAGAGGAAGCGGTCGAAGTCGACCTCCATCGTGTGCCGGGGCGACTCGTAGAATCGACGCTTGTTCCGCTCGTGGTCGCGGCGCATCTGCGAGCGGATCACCGGCTCCGGCGGCGGCGCGTAGGCTCCGGTGAGCGTCTCGGCGATCCAGGCCGACTGCGCCTCGGCGATCGGCATCACGGCGCCGACCGGCTGAACGAGCCCGACGAAGAAGAGCCCCGGCAGGTCGGGGTGCACCGTGCGCTTCCAGAGCGGGAGCTCATTGCCCGAGGCGGCCACGAGCTCGTCGTCGAGAAACGGGAAGGTGACGCGGTACCCGGTCGCCCAGACGATGAGGTCGGCACGCGCGCTGCTTCCGTCGCTGAAGTGCACGACGTCGCCTTCGAACCGCTCGATCCCGGGCCGCACCTGCACCCGGCCCGCCGCGATCACCTCGCGGATCCGCTCCGATTGCACGGGATGCGACTGCCCGGGCGCGTGCGCCGGCTTCGGCAGGCCGTACTTCGCGAGGCCGCCGGAGGCGAGGGCCCCGATCCGCAATCGAAGCGCCGTCACCCACCACGGCATCCAGCCGGGCAGCACGATCTGGTCGCTCGGCTTGCCGAACAGGAACTTGCGCATCACCCACTGCCCGCGTCGGATGGAGAGCGTCACCCGGTTCGCGCGCGCGGCGCCCTCGACGGCGATATCCATCGCCGAGTTCCCGGCGCCGACCACCACGACATCGCGGCCGTCGAGCTGCGCTCCGGATCGGTAGTCGTGCGCGTGGATCTGCTCGCCCGAGAAGTCGCCCGGGTATGCGGGCTCGGGCCAGCGCGCGTCCCAGTGGTGGCCGTTCGCGACGATCACCGCGTCGTATTCGCCGGTGCGCTCGCCCTCGGGCCCGACCGTGCGCACCACCCAGCGCCCGCCGGCGCCGCGCGAGACGTCGGTCACCTTCGTGCCGAACGTGATGGTGCGGCGGAATCCGAAGTGATCGACGTACGCCTCGAAGTAGGCGTGCACCTGGTCGTGGCGCGCATACGCCGGATAGGTCTCGGGCATCGGGAAGTCCGAGAAGGCCATGCGCGGGCACGAGGTGTTGATCTCGAGGGTCTCGTAGCAGGCGGACTGCCCGTTGGAGTTGCCGAAGACCCAGTTGCCGCCGATGTCATCGCCCATCTCGAAGCAGTCGAAGGGCACCCCGGCGACGTAGAGGGCCTTCGCCGCCGCGATGCCGGAGGAGCCGGCGCCGATGATGCAGGTGCGCGGCAGCGATGGATCGCTGGGGATGGGGGCCGTGACCGCGGCGCCGCGGTGCTCGGGCTTCACGAGATAGCTCATGCATCGAGTCTGCCACCCCCGGGAGTCGTTCACGCCCGCGCGGCCCGCGAAGTCGCGCCGCGGGTGCGGGTGCGGAGGACTAGCATCGAAAGAGAGGGTTGAGGAGGACGAAGCATGAGCGCACCCCTGTTGTCCGAACTGCTCGAGCGGGAGCATCACGATATCGACGGCGGGATCGAGGAATACGCCGGCAGCCTCGGCGGTGAGGCGAACGACCCCGCACCGCTGCTCCGCGCGATGGACGCGCTCCGGCGCCACATCTACCTCGAAGAGGAATTCGTGTTCCCACCCTTGAAAGAGGCCGGCATGATGATGCCCATCTTCGTGATGCTGCGCGAGCACGGGGAGATCTGGGATGAGATGACGGCGCTCGACGAGCTCCTGGCCGGCGATACCGAAGCCGACGCGCTCAACGAGGCGTGCCGCACGCTGCTCTCGCAGCTCGACGACCACAATGCGAAGGAAGAGCCGATCATCTACCCGCGCATGGACGAGGAGTTGTCGGAGGACGCAACGGAACGGCTGCGGGCGTTCATCGATTCCGGCAAGATGCCGGCCGGCTGGCGCTGCGAGCAGGCGACGCGCTGAGGATCGCGGCACACGCAGAAAACCCCTGCCTCAGCAGGGGTTTTCGTGGCGGAGCCAGGGGGATTTGAACCCCCGGTCGAGTTTAACCCCGACCCTTCATTAGCAGTGAAGTCCGTTCGGCCGCTCCGGCATGGCTCCGCAGACCATCCTAGGGCACCGGCCCAGCGCCGTGAAATCGAGCCGCGTCGGGATCTCGCTGGCCCATCGCGTCGCGCAGAGGCTCTCAACCGCTGCCCGTTCCGCGCGGGCATTCCAGCCTCGGGCGCGAACCTCGCGTCGGGTACGCTGGCAGCATGCACTCCGCAGAGGCCGCCGCGGACTCCTCGAGGCAGGAGATTCTCGATCGCTGGTCGAGGATCGCGACCGAGTTCGAAGCGTCCTGGTTCGGGCCGGATCAAGCCGAGCTGTTCGCGCGCATCGACGCGGAGCTGCTCTCGCTGAGCGCGATCGGGGTGGGTGCGTCCGCGCCCGAATCACGAATCCTGCTCGCCGTCTACTGCGCGCTCTGGCCCTACCTGACACGCGACGGGCTCGGCCGCGAAGCCGAGGCCCGGATGGCCGAGGCCCTCGACCGCACGATGCCGGATCTCGATGCCGACATCGCGGTTCGCACCCAGTGGGTGCGCGCGTGGCTGGCCTATGACACGATGGCGCTCGACCGCGTGGGCGACATCATCGCGCAGTTGTCCGCGCTCGCACGCACCCCGGCTCATCGCGCGCTCGTCGCGCAGATCCTCGGCATCCAGGCGCTGTACAACCGGGATCCCGCGACCGCCAGGGCGCGACTGCTCGAGTCCCACGACTACCATCGCACCAACGGCCATCCGTCCGAACGGTTCATCGACCTCTCGTTCCTCGCCGCCACCGCATCGGCCGCGGAGGACCCCGACCTCGCCTACGATTACTGCGAGCAGACGCTCGCGCTCTGCGACGAGCATGGCGAGCACCTCATGCGCGGGTACGTGATCTGGGCCTTCGCGCTCAGCGCGTGGCGTGCGAAGGATCACCACCGCGCATTCGTGCTCGCGCTCGATGGGGCGTCGAACTCGGTCGAGGTCGGGGATCACCATGCCGCGGCGATCTGCATCGACATCGCCGCGTGGTACGTCGCCTCTCAGGGCCGCTTCGAGGATGCGGCGCGTCTCATCGGCTTCTCGGAGGCGCTCCGGCTCTCCAACCGCCTGCCGTCGCCCTACCTCGGCACCGACGTCGAGCACAAGCACTGCGTGGATTCCGTGCTCGCCGGCATCGGCACCGGCCCGTTTCTCGAGCGCCTGGCCGAGACCCGCCACGCGACCCTCTCCGACGTCTCGAGCTGGATCACCCACGAGACGTCTCCCCCGTCCGACGAATCGGCGCCGCCGCGACTCACCCCTCGGCAGTTCGAGATCGCCGCACTGATCGCCGAAGGGCTGACGAACAAAGAGGTCGCGCGCCGGCTGCTCATCTCGGTGAGCACGGTCGAGACCCATATCGAGCACGTCTTCCGCAAGCTCGACGTCGTCTCGCGCGCCCAGGTCGCCGTCTGGGTCGTAGCGCAGGCCGGTCGGAACTAGATGTCGAGCACGAGGTGTTCGCCGGGGAGCGCCCTCGATACGCACGGGAAGATGCAGTCCCCGACGGCCTTCTCCTCGTCCGTCAGCACCTGATCACGGTGCTCCGCGCGGCCGCTGAGCAACGGCGTCTCGCAGGATCCGCAGATTCCCGCATGGCACGAGCTGACGACGAATGCGCCCTCCTCACCCAAGCGCTCCAGGAGCGTCACGTCCGCAGGCACGACGATGTCCTTGCCGCTGCGGCGCATGGTCACGCTGAACGCCGAGTCGCCGGCGCGGACCGCCTCGACATCGGCCGAGAACCGCTCGACGCGGAGCCGATCCCCGATCCCGAGCTCGTTCGCAAGCTCGGTCGCCTCGTCTACGAGCGAGTCGGGGCCGCAGCAGTAGATGGCCATCCCGGGCGCGGCGGCCTCGAGCTCCTGTCGTAGCGGGATCCGCCCCCGGCTGCCGCTCGCCCAGAGTTCGGAGCCGCCGAGTGCCCGGCAGCGCCCGGAGAAGGCGTGCGCTCCCGCCTCGCGGGCCGTGTACAGCATCCGCAACCGCGCGCCGTTCTTGGCGAGGTCCTCGGCGATGGGCAGGATCGGCGTGATCCCGATGCCCCCCGCGATCAGCAACGCCGACTCCGCCGGCGAGAACCGGAACGTATCACGAGGCGAGCTCGCCCACAGGTTCGATGACTCGAACGCATGCTCATGGATCCACCTCGAACCCCCGCGGCCGTCCGGCTCGTCCAGCACCGCGACCATCCACTCGTCCGCCCGACTCGGATCCCCGCAGAGTGAGTACTGTCGCAGGCCCGCCGGCGTTGCGATGTCGATGTGGCCGCCCGGCCGCCATGCGGGCAAGTCCCGCCCGTCGGCCTGGCGAAGCGTCAAGGAGATGATCCCAGCCGCCTCCTCGTGACGCGCGGCAACGGTGAGCTCCACCGCTTCCGATCCGAGCGACTCGATGTGGCTCCGCAGCTCACGGCCTCCGCTCACCATCGTGTGAGTCGTCATGGCGCATCTCCTTCCGCTCGCACCCTCGCGAGTCCCGTCTCAACGTCCGCGTTATCCGCGTTTCAGATGCCATCCTTTCCCGGCGCTGCGCTTTCCGGTATCGGGGATAACCCCCATACCCCCGCGGGCCGGCTTGCCCAAGGATATTGAGAGACGTCGATCCGCCTCGGAGCACGCGCGCGGCCGACCCGCGAACAGGAAAGGAAGCTGCCTCAATGGATGAGCAGACGCTGGAACGAACCGACTTCCACCCCGATGAGGTGACCTTCGAGGTGCTCGAAGGCGACCCCTACGCGCTTTTCGAGCGGATGCGCACGCAGGCTCCGGTGCTCTACGCCCCGCAGACCGACCTCTGGCTCGTGACCGGCTGGGATGCGTGTTCCTCGATCGGCGCGATGCACGATTCGCACACGGCGGGGAGCGAGGACGACGATCGGTTCTTCGGCGTGCCGAATGTTTTGAGCATGAGCGGGACCAGTCACCGCGAGCTTCGCGCGGGCATCGACAATCAACTCCGGCCTCGGTCAGTGCGGAGCTATGGCGAGGAACTCTCGCGCCCCATCGTGATCGAGTACATCGAACGCATCCGGCAGCAGGGTCGCGCGAACCTGACCGCAGAACTCTTCGAGAAGATCAGTGTCCGGGTGATCGGCGACAAGCTGGGCCTCGGCGAGATCGACGACGAGACGCTCGTCGACTGGTTCAAGACGCTGAGCGCCGGCCTCGAACACCTGAACCGCGAGAACGAAGAGGCAACAAATGCTGCGGCCAGCACCGCCGATGAGATCGACACGTATCTCCGCGGTCTCGTCGAACGCCTCACGCGCGAACCGGATTCGAGCATCATCTCGCACATGATTCACACGGGCACGCACGACGGCGAGCCGCGAACGTTCGAAGAGATCGTCGCCACCATCCGCGTCATCATCCTCGGCGGCTTCCAGGAGCCGGGGAACGCCGTTGCGAACACGTTCCACGGCCTCCTCAGCCGCCCCGATCAGCTTGCGCGCTTGGCCGCCGAGCCCGAACGCCTCGCCGCGCCCGCGCTTGAAGAGGGCCTTCGCTGGATCGCCCCGATCAACTCCGTCGAGCGCACGGCGACCAAAGACATCGTGACGGAGTGGGGCACGATCCCGGCCGGCACGCCGTTCATCCTCGTCGTCGGCGCGGCCAACCGCGATCATGGCCGATTCGAGCGAGCCGAGGAATACGACTTCGACCGCACGTTCCTGCCGAACGCGACGTTCGGCTACGGCGAGCACTTCTGCGCCGGGCACGCGCTCGCGCGCAGCCTCGGCGAGATCATGGTGGAAGAGACGGTCCGACGACTGCCGAACCTGCGCCGCGATCCCGACGCGCAGGCCGAGGTTTCGGGCTTCTTCTTCCGCGGAACCAAGCAGCTGCCCGTGCTCTGGGACGTCGTGCCGGCCGAGTCGTGAGGCCTCGAAACGGGGGCCCGACGACGGGGTTCCGGGGCTGACGGCTCGAGCCCGCACCCGACCGACGTCGGATCAGTAAATGGTCCGGCCTGCCGAGCAGGTCTCGTCCGCTGCGCTCTGGCCGGTGATATTGCCGCCGACCTCGCTCACCTTGTCGGGCTTCTTCGTCGGCTCGGTCGAGCTCGAGCCGCTCTCATCCGCCGGCTCCTTCGCTGCCTTGTCGTCGGCGTCCGGGTTGTCCACGACCGCGCGACCCTTGTCGGTGACCTTGAACGGTTTGCCCTTCTTGATCAGCTTGATCAGGTGCTCGGCAGCCGCGTAGTCGGGCGCCACGCGGCCCGACTGGTAGGGGTGCGCGTACGTCGGATACTGCACGAAGTTGATGCGGTCGAGATCGATGTCCTTCACCGTGCCCGCGAGCGCCTGCATGAACTCGATGCTCGCCATGCTCTTCGAGAGGCGCATGTTCTTGAGCCCGGCGTTCGCGAGCGCATACACCTTCACCGGGTTCGCGAGGGTTTCGGCGCTCTTCAGCTGCCGCACCATCGCCGACATGAACACCTGCTGGTTGCTGATGCGGCTGATGTCGCTGCCGTCGCCGACGCCGGCACGGGTGCGCAGGAACTGCAGCGCCTTGGTGCCCTTCAGCGTGTTCATCCCGGCCCGCAGGTTCAGGTTGGTCTTCGGATCGACGATGTCCTGCGCCAGGCAGACCTTGACGCCGCCGATCGCGTTCGACATCGCGATCACGCCGTCGAAGGTGATGAGGCCCGCGTAGTCGATGTCGAATCCGGTCAGATTCTCGATCGTGAGCACGGTGCAGGGCAGCCCGCCATACATCAGCGTGGTGTTGAGCTGCTGCTCGCTCATCGCGCCGTAGTACTCTGGTTCGCCGTTCGGGCCCGGGCAGCTCGGAATCGGCAGCATCAGGTCGCGCGGGAAGCTCATCACCGTCGCGCTCTTGTGGTTCTTCGCCACGTGGAGCAGCAGGTTGACGTCATTGAGCTCGCCCTGCTCGCCGTCGTCGATGCTCTGGCCCTTCCGGGAGTCGGATCCGACGAGCAGCACCGAGAACGCGCCGTCGATCTCCTGCGAGCCCGCATCGATCGCATCCGCCGTGGGATCCTCTTCGACGAGCTCGAACGTGTCGACGTCCTGCATCAGCCCCCAGACCGCGTAGGCTCCGACGGCGACGCCGCTGAGCGCTACGGTGATCAGCCCGGTCAGAAGCACCTTGCCGGCGTTCACCCACGCGCGCGAACGACGCAGCGAACCGTGTCGCACGCCTGCGCGCGACGCGACCGGAACGTCTTTCTTCCGCGCCATTCACATCCTCCAGCTGTTCGTCGGCTCCCCCGCGCCCATGGCGCATTCTCACGATTTTACCGCGACCATCCTGGGAGGATCGCGGTCACCGGCTTCATGGAGGCTGGGAAGTGGTACCCCGCGGGCCCTGCCCAACGCGAAAGGCCCCTGCGTGAGCAGGGGCCCGCGAGCGGAGGGTAGGGGATTTGAACCCCGGCCGGCCGCTTCGGGCGAAGCATCGCTTCGCGCGGCCACGCCGCTGGCGCCGCCCTCGGCGCCAGTTCGGGGTTCTCGATGAGCCCCTGCCCGACGCGAAAGGCCCCTGCGTGAGCAGGGGCCCACGAGCGGAGGGTAGGGTGTCTGGGTTCACGACATAC
>JAGQTL010000335.1 GCA_020439035.1 Leucobacter sp.
ACGCCAAGCTCTTCGAGATTGGCGAGGACTTGCTTACGCTCGTTTTCGTCGACGAACCGACGCTGCGGCGTCAGGCGGTCCAGCTTTTCTGTCACGTATCCCTGGGCGGCCAGCGCCTCTGCCGCATCGGTGAAGTCGAACATCCGCAGTACCGTGTGGCACATCCAAGGATGATTGTCCTGACCGCACTCGAGCAAACGATCAAGTGTGCGATTGGTGACGTAGCCAAAGCATCCGGTCGATAGAATAAGGTCGGCTCGCGAAAGGAGCTTCCGGTGCGCGGGCGTCAGCTCGCAGTCATCCTCTTCGAGGTTGACGGTCGTGCCGCCGTCAACAAGGCCGGCGTCAATAGCATATCTCAGGGCGCGATGCGCCGTGTCCATGCCGATGACCTCGAGTTCAGGATCATAAGGGTCGGAAAAGAACTGAGCGTCCTCGCGCAGCATGCCGTCGCGCGGGATGTCGGCCATCGAGGTGTAGTGCTCGCGCAGGTCCTCGAAGGTCATATCGTATTTCAGCAGCGCGGCGTTCACTCCATAGGAGCATCCGATGTCGAGGAGGCTGGTCTCGGGGCGTCGCCTGATCTTCCGAAGCGCGTTGATGAGCGCACGTACCGTTCCCTTCGCCTCTTGCGGGATGCAGTATCCAAGCGTACCGAGAGTCTC
Organism: Leucobacter sp.; assembly: GCA_020439035.1. Classification (GTDB taxonomy): domain Bacteria; phylum Actinomycetota; class Actinomycetes; order Actinomycetales; family Microbacteriaceae; genus Leucobacter. The sequence continues at coordinate 666 of JAGQTL010000335.1, forward strand.
AAAGTACGGGACCGGGTCGGTTCGATTATAGATGCCCGACATATCCGCCTTCCCGCTGGCGTCATAGTTCTGATTCACGGCCGCTACCTACTGATTTTGGTCGGCCAAGGCTGGTGTCGCCCCTGGCTGCTGTTCGGCGATCTCCCCATCGGCCTCGGGCAGAACGAGAACAGGTCCCTGATTCACTTTCGTCAGGTCGCGGGCGACACCATCGCCAAAGATCATCGGAAGTACGCGCGACCGGCCAAACTTCCCGACCACAACCAGTTGGCTCTCCGCGGTCGCAAGACGCTCGGCAACGGCCCTGACGGGCTCGCCATCCAGAACGGTGATACTCACTCTGTGCCCGGCATGGGTCAGGCGCAGGCCGATGCTCTCAAGATCTGAGCGAATGAGCTCCGTCAGTTCACCGACATGGACGACCTCTCCCGGAAGGGCTTCGAGCATCCGGCTCTGGACCAGGTCGTCGAGGCCGCGACTGACTTCGTTGTCCTTGCCTACCGCCAGAAGCCAACTCGCCAACGGGCGGTAGGCTCGGGGAACGATCAGGACGAGCTTGCTGGCGACGTGCACCACGTTGCGCAGCTTGGACCCTAGGCGAAGGCCAACGAAGTCGGCGGTCTCGCCTCGCTTGTCGACTACCGTCAGATCGAAGTCACTTTGGCTCTCCTCGGCGAAGTGGCGAAGTTCGCCGACAATGACGCGGCCGATGACAGCCCCGGCGCCGGCATCCCCTATGCGTGTTGTGAGGCGATCGACCAGCTGCTGGGCTTGGTAGGTCAACTGCTGAAGCCTGGCTTCGCTGTAGCTCGCGCTGCCGCTTACGATACCCGGCCCACCGACGGCCAGCCCAGCCATGCCGGCGTTTACAGCAGCCGGATCGATGGGATCGAGGACGTGGACGACATCGATGCTCGCGCCTGTGAGACCCGCAACCCAGGCGGCGTGGTCCACGACACTTTCC
>JAGQTL010000077.1 GCA_020439035.1 Leucobacter sp.
GGCACGATGCCCTCCTCCTCGAGTTCGAGGATCGTGCGGAGGTACATCTCGGTCGTGTCGATGAGATCGGCCATCGTCACCCTTCTGCCCATGCCGCCCCTCAGTGTAGTCCATCCGTCTGGCGGCACCGTCGCCGCGGGGTCGTCCGCATTCCGACGAGCGCCAACCGGGGGCCGTCCCGGATCGCGTGCCGCGAGCCGCATCCGCGCGCGCACTAGAATATGGGGAATGGCCGAAATTACGATTCCCGCCCACCTGCTTCCCAACGACGGCCGCTTCGGCTGCGGCCCCTCGAAGGTCCGCGGCGAGCAGCTCGATTTCCTCGCCTCGATCCAGCCCCGCGTGCTCGGCACCTCGCACCGCCAGGCACCCGTGAAGGACCTGGTCGGAAGCGTGCGCGCCGGGCTCGCCGAGCTCTTCCGCGCACCCGAGGGCTACGAGATCCTGCTCGCCAACGGCGGCGCCACGAGCTTCTGGGATTCCGCGGTGCACTCCCTGATCGAGACGCGCAGCCAGCACCTCGCCTTCGGCGAGTTCGGGGCCAAGTTCGGCACCGCCGCCTCGCGCGCACCCTGGCTCGAGGCGCCCGACATCCGCGAGGCTCCGGCTGGATCGCGCAGCGAGGCCGAAGCCGTCGCGGGCGTCGACGTCTACGCATACCCGCACAACGAAACCTCGACCGGCGTCATGGCCGAGGTGCGCCGCGTGCACGGCGACCCCGGCGCGCTGACCGTGGTCGACGCGACGAGCGGCGCGGGCGGCCTCGACTTCGACGCCTCCGAGATCGATGCCTACTATTTCTCGCCCCAGAAGAACTTCGCGAGCGACGGCGGCCTCTGGTTCGCCCTCGTCTCGCCCGCGGCGATCGAGCGCATCGAGCGGATCGCCGCGTCGGATCGCTACATCCCCGACACACTGAGCCTCGCCGGAGCCGTGACGAACTCGCGCTTGAACCAGACGCTGAACACGCCCGCACTCGCGACGATCGCGCTCATGGACGAGCAGGTGCGCTGGATCAACGGCCAGGGCGGCCTCTCCTGGGCCGCGGCTCGCACCGCGGAGAGCGCTGCCGTGCTCTACGACTGGGCCGAGCGCAGCACGGTCGCGACCCCGTTCGTCGAGAACCCGGCGCATCGCTCGAACGTCGTCGTGACCATCGACTTCGACGAGAGCATCGACGCCTCGGCGATTTCGAAGGCGCTGCGCGCGAACGGCGTGGTCGATACGGAGCCGTACCGCAAGCTCGGGCGCAACCAGCTGCGCATCGCGACGTTCACCGCGATCGACCCCGACGACGTCCGGACCCTCACCGGCTGCATCGACTACGTGCTCGAGCGCCTCTAGGTGTACTGACCCGGATCGTTCCCCGTCATCCTGCGCGGAGGCCGCCGGAGACGCGCAGGCCCTCCGGGGCCGCCACGACGATCACCGCGGGGCCGCGCCGCTCGATCGCTGCACGCAACTCGGTCTCGAGCCCGGCGGGTTCGGTCACGTCGACCGCGTGTATGCCAAAGCCTCGCGCAATCGCGGCGAGATCCCGGGCGCTTGCGCGCACGCCGGCGGGCCTGATCCCTTCGCGTTCGAACGACTTCTCGATCTCGCCGTAGCCACCGTTATCCCAGATCACGACGACAACGGCCGCATCCAGATCGGCGAGCGTCGCGAGTTCGGTCAGAGTGAAGAGCGATCCGCCATCACCTGAGAGCGCCACGACCGGCCGCCCGGGCGCACCCACGGCCGCTCCGATCGCCATGGGCAGCGCCGGCCCGAGGGTGCCGAAACCATAGGGTGCGAGCCAGCGCCCAGGGGTGTCGAGCCGCAGCAGGGCGTGCGACTGGTATGCCACCTGCGCCGAGTCCGCAGCGAGTACAGTGTCCGCAGGGATCGCGTGCTCGATCGCCGTGATCCACGGCCCGTAGGGGCTCTCAGCGAGCGCTTCGGCAAGTTCCGTCCGCACCTCGGCCGCGTGCGCGTGCCCGGCTTCGATCGACTCCCCGCTCTGCTCGGGCAACTGCGCGAGGGCGGCCGCAGCGAACTCCGCTACACGCATCACGATCGGCGGGTTCGGTTGCTGCGGGTGCGTCGCGGCCGGGTCGATGTCGACGCGCAGGATTCGCGGCAGCCGCGGCCCGACCGGAGGGGCGACGAAGCCCTCGGAGTCGGCGATCTCCGTGCCGAGCGCAATTACAAGGTCGGCGGATTCGAGCAGGCGGTGCGCGCTCGGGAAGAAACCGCTCACGCCCGCGAAGAGCGGATGGTCTGCGGCGAGCAGCCCCTTCGCGTTCCCAGTGAGGATCACGGGCGCGGTGAGACGCTCGGCAAGTTCGGCGACCGCCGGACCGTCGTGGCGCGCCCCACCGCCCGCGATGATCACCGGCCGCTCGGCCGCGGAGAGGAGGGAGGCGGCCGCTGCGGGCAGGGTGGGAGCCGCGGCGGAAGCTGCGGAGGGCGCGGCTGCGAGTGCTGGACGGGTGAGCTCCCCTACTTCCTCTGCCAGCAGGTCGAGCGGGATGCCGAGGTAGACCGGCCGCGGGCGTTCCGTGCGCCACCTCGCGAACGCCTCATCGATCACGCGAACCGCGTGTTCCGCCGACGTCGCGTTCTCACTGATCAACGTGAACGGACGGAGCACCTCGGCGAGGTCGGGCGTGTCGTGGAGCGTGCCCCGGTGCGCATCGAACTGTGCGCGCTCGACCGTCGAGGCGATCACAAGCAGCGGGGTCGAGTCATGCCATGCCTGCGCGATCGGCGTCATCGCATTGGTCACCCCTGGGCCGGTGATCAGGTAGCAGACACCGGGTCGGCCCGTCACACGGCTGTAGGCATCGGCCATGTAGCCCGCACCCTGTTCATGCCGCGGAACGACCATCTCGACGCCGCTCGTCTCGATGTCGCGGAAGAGCTCGAGCGTATGCACGCCGGGGATGCCGAACACATGCTCGACGCCGTATTGCCGCAGAAGCGCGCTGATCGCGGCACCCAGTTTCACTTCTCGAGATCCTCCGCGTTCATCATCGTGTAGGAGTAGCCCTGCTCGGCGAGGAACCGCTGACGGTTCTGCGCGAAATCCTGGTCCACGGTGTCGCGCGTCACGAGCGTGTAGAACGAGGCCGTCAGATCCTTCGCCTTCGGGCGCAGCAGTCGACCAAGACGCTGCGCCTCCTCCTGCCGCGATCCGAATGAGCCCGAGATCTGGATCGCGACCGACGCATCGGGCAGATCCACCGAGAAGTTCGCGACCTTTGAGACGACGAGCAGCTTCTCCTCGCCCTCGCGGAACGCGCGGAACAGCCGTTCGCGCTCATCCACCGGGGTCTGGCCCGTGATGAGGGGTGCGCCGAGCGCCTCGGCCATCGCCTCGAGCTGGTCGATGTACTGGCCGATCACGAGCACGCTCTCACCGGGGTGACGCTCGATGATCCGCTTGGTCAGCCGCTGCTTGGCCATCGCGCTCGCAGCGATCCGGTAGCGCTCCTGATCCTCGGCCACCGAGTAGTCGTAGCGCTCGCTCTCCATCAGGTCGACGCGCACTTCGAAGCATGCCGCGGGCGCGATGAACCCCTGCGCCTCGATGTCCTTCCAGGCGGCGTCGTACCGCTTCGGGCCGATCAGACTGAACACGTCGCCCTCGCGGCCATCCTCGCGCACGAGCGTCGCGGTGAGCCCGATCCGTCGACGAGCCTGCAGCTCGGCCGTCAGTTTGAACACCGGGGCGGGCAGCAGGTGCACCTCGTCGTAGACGATGAGGCCCCAGTCGTGCGCATTCAGCAGCGAGAGGTGCGCGTATTCGCCCTTCCGCCTGCTAGTGAGGATCTGATAAGTCGCGATCGTGACCGGCTTCACCTCTTTGACCTGGCCCGAGTACTCGCCGATCTCGTCTTCGGTCAGCGTGGTGCGGCGGATCAGCTCGTCTCGCCACTGCCGAGCCGAGACGGTATTGGTTACCAGGATCAGCGTCTTCGCGCCGACGGCGGCCATCGCGCCCGCGCCGACGATCGTCTTGCCCGCGCCGCAGGGCAGCACGACGACGCCCGATCCGCCCGCCGCGAAGGCCTCCACGGCCTTGCGCTGGTAATCGCGGAGGTGCCAGGGCGCCGGGTCGGCGGTGTCGGGGTGGCTTTCGGCTTGGCTTTCGGTGGGGCTCCCGGCTGCGGCGGCCGATCCATCCGGTCCGGCCGATTCTTTCGGTCGGCCGTCGGCCGCGCCGCCTCCCTCGTTGAGGGCGATCGGGTAGGGCTCGCCCGGCGTGTACCCGGCGAGATCCTCGGCCGGCCAACCCCGGGCGACAAGCTCCTGCTTAAGCTGGCCGCGCGCCCAGGCCTCCACCGGATAGGTGCGCTCGTCGATGCGACTGCCGAGCAGCGGGGCGATCTTCTTCGCACTCGACACTTCCCTGAGGATCGCGGGCTCGTCGCTGCGGAGCACGAGCTCGCTCAGCACGTCGGCCGAGTCGATGCGCTCGATCGTGAGCCTGCCGTAGCGGCGCATGGTCTCGGCGATCTCGCCGGACACCTGGCTCGGCACGGGAAACTTGGCGTAGCGGTCGAGTGTCGCCACGATCTCGTCGGCCGTATGCCCTGCCGCGCGGGCGTTCCAGAGCCCGAGCCGGGTCACACGATACGTGTGGATGTGCTCCGGAGCGCGCTCCAATTCGGCGAAGACCGCGAGCGCGTGGCGGGCCTCCTCGGCGTCGGGATGCGCGACCTCGAGCAGCACCGTGTGGTCGCTCTGCACGATGAGGGGGCCGAGAGTCATAACTTCTAAGTCTACCCGCGTCGGCCGGGTGCGCCGGGCCGGGGGCGGTGCTGGGTGCGCCGGGCCGGGGGTCGCCGCCATGACCGGTGCCTGCAAAACACAAGGGATCGGCGCATTCCAAGCCTTCAGCCGCAGATCGGGCTTGTTCTTCGCAGAAAGCTTGGGTTCTGCCGGGCGAGGTGGAGGTGGAGGCGGAGGTGGAGAGTGGAGTCAGGACCGAACCCGAACCCGGCGCCGATCCCAGACGCAGAACCGGACCCAGAGCCGAGCCGAACCCGCCGCTACGCCGCCTCGACGGACACGATGGCACTGAGCGGGAGTGTGCGCTCCACGCCGGCAGCACGATCCGCGGCGCGCAGCCGACCGCCCGAGACCGCCAACGGCTGCAGCACGAACGTGCGCTCGACCGGCCCCGCCGCGGTCACGCGCACGGGGCTGCGATCCCGAATCGCGAGCTCCAGGCGATGCGTGAGCTCGCCGCCCCCCGGATGCTCGCGCGCGGCGAGGAAGATGCGCTCAGCGGCTGCGGCGAGCGCGTTGTCCGCCTCAGCCGAGGCGCGCGGCACGGGCGCTCCCTCGACGGCGGGATCGGCGACCGGCGCCGGATCCGCAATCCTCTCGCCGACCGCACGCACCTGCCCGGGCGCGACGAAACGCGAAAAAGCAGCAGGGTCCGCACCCGTGCCCGGGCCCGCAGAACCCGCCCGCGCCTGCCGGTCGAGCTGCTCGGAGCGATCGATGTCGGCGAGCAGAAAGTCGAGCGGTTGCGGAATGCCGGTGAGCGAGAGCCGTTCGAGCAGCTCGCGGATCGCACCGGTCCCGTGCCCCGCCCGCACGGCACGCCGGAGCGACCCCGCGCTGAGTCGCATCGTGCTGGCGACGCCGAGCTGCTCGGTCTCGGCGAGTTCGAGCAGCGCCCACTCGTCGGCGGGAGGGAGCGGGCCCGGCACGATGACGCTGAGATCCGGCTGCAGATAGACGCCCTGCGCGAGGGCCGGGAACCGGCGCTCGGCCTCCGCGAGCGCCGCGTGCGGGTCCGGGGAGGGGCGCTCGTCGTCGCCGACCGCAGTCGGCCCCGCCACGGATCCGCTATCGATGCCGAGCAGCAGTTCGGCCGCCGGGGTCAGCCGGCCTTCGACCGCGAGCCCAAGCAATTCGGCGAGTTCGCCCCACCGCCGCGAAGCCGCGAGCACCGTGTCGGGGAGCAAGGGATATTCCGCCAGGAGCACGGCCTCGGCCGCGGGCCCCCCGCCTCCGCCCGTGAGTTCCAATGCGCGCCGCAGCTGCGCGGGCAAGCGGGCGGCAAGCCCTTCGGCGAGGGTCAACCAGCGGCGAGGCTGCGGCAGCGTGAGCCACCGTTCGGCCTTCTCGGTGGGGACGAGCACGGCTTCGTGCGAGGATCCGCCCGCGAGCGGGGCGGCGAGATCCGCGGAGCGGATCAGCTCGGTCAGCAGCGCGCTCGACTCCGGCGCGTCGTGCGTCGCCACGGCGAGCTCTCGCTGCGCGACCACGGTGACCGCGCCCTTTCGGCTGAGCCGCGCGGGTCGGTGCGCGAGCACGCGCAGCAGTGCGACCGCGCGCGAGGCGGCCGTGAGCGCCGGTCCGAACCAGTTCGAGGTGTCGACGGAGGCGGATCCCTCGCCCGGCGCCGCGGCCTCGGCGTGCTGCCCGGCTACCGGATCGGCAGGGAAACCGGTGGGGCCCGCCGCGGGGCGATCAGCCCTCGCACCCGTGCCTGCACGCCCGGCTCCTGCCGCGCCGGACCCCTCCCCCGCGTGCAGCGCGGACGCCGCGCCGAGCTGGGCCAGCGCCGCGGCGACCTCGGGCAGCTGCACGGTGTGTTCGCCGTCCCAGCCGAGCAGCCCGAGCGCACGCAGCCGCTCATCGCCGGGGCCCGGCGCGGCGATGAGCACGCCGAGCGACTCCCGGTCGAGGCCCTGGAGCGCCTCGACGATCGAGTCACTGCGCAAGAGCTCGAGCGCGAGCGCCAGCGGATTGCCGAGGGCTGCGGGATCCCCCACCCTGCGCGCGCCGAGTACGCCGCGCACCTCGTCGAGGTCCATCGCCGCGATTGAGGCGGCCAGCGGGAGGGTGCCGCTCACGGGGCCGTCGCCTACTTTCGCCCGGCTCGCCGCGCCGCGCGAGCGCGCCGCGTGAAGCTGATGATCAGGAGGACGAACAGGAGCAGGAACCCGATCGGCAGCCCGTAGAAGCCGATGGCGGCGACGAGCGGCCAGAGGCCGTTCGCGAGCAGGTACCGCCCGTCTGCGAGCCCCACGATGAGGGTGACGAGATAGGTGACCACTGCGATCGCGATGATCGAGATCGCCGCGTAGGCCAGTATCTTCTCGATGAGTGAAAAGCCGGGGGTTTCGTCGGAGGACATCTTGTCCATATTACTCTTCACCGGCGGGCAGGGCCGGTGGCAGGGCGTCGGACAGGGCCTGTGGCAGGGCGACGGGCAGGGCCGAGTGCGGCGGGCGGCCGGCCCCGAGACGGGCGGCCGACCCGCCGTCCGGGTAGACTGGGGCGATTGAAATCAGGAGGGTGCGACATGCCGAGCGGCAAGGTCAGGTTCTACAACGATGAGAAGGGCTTCGGCTTCATCCAGGGGGATGACGGCCAAGAGGTCTTTCTGCACGCCTCGGTGCTGCCTCCCGATGCCGAAGTGCGCCAGGGCACCCGCCTGGAATACGGCGTCGCGGAGGGCAAGCGCGGGCCGCAGGCGCTTTCCGTGCGGCTGCTCGAGACGCCCAAGATGGCGAAGCGGAACCGCAAGTCGGCCGATGATATGGCGCTCATCATCGAGGATCTCGTGAAGCTGCTCGACGGCATGGGCGAACGGCTGAAGCAGGGGCATTACCCCGAGCGCGCGCAGTCGCGCCAGATCGCGACGATGCTGCGCCGCGTGGCGGACGATTTCGATGTCTGAGCACACCGACGCGGGCCTGGCCGGGGCTCCCGGATCGGACCCGCTGGCCGATCCCGCAGGGCCCGGCGCGGTCGCCGATTCGGCAGCGCCCGATCCAGCAGCGCCCGCCGAAACCGATGCGGCAGCCGCAGCCGAAGCCGATCCGGCAGCCGCAGCCGAAACCGATCCCGAAGCCGTACCCGAGCCGTTGGAGCCCGACCCCGTCCTGCTCGCCTCCCGGGACCTCGCCCGTTCGGCGCTCGCCGAGATCACCCCGGCGCAAACGATCGGCGCGGACGACGGCCACGCGGTCGACGAGGCGCACGTGCTCACGCACTTCTTCGAGTGCCGACTCCCCGGGTATCCCGGCTGGCGCTGGGCCGCGACACTCGCGCACGTCGACCCGGACTCAGAGCCGACCGTGCTCGAAGTCGAGCTGCTACCCGGCCCGGGCGCGGTTGTCGCCCCCGAGTGGGTGCCGTGGTCCGAACGGCTGGCGCAGTACCGCGAGGCTCAGGCCCGGCAAGCGGCCGATGAGGCCGCGGCAGCCGAGGAGGCCGCGGCCGAGCTCGCGGATGAGGACGAGGTCGATCCCGAGGACGATCTGCTCGAGAACGACTTCAGCGACTTCGACGACGAACTCGACGGTGTCGAGATCGACGAGGAGGCCGCTGCGGGCGATCCGGATGACCGCGCGGATGCGGGCGAGGACGACACCGCGGCGGACGAGGATGACGACCCGGACGACGACGAGGACCACGACGACGACGACGGCGACGAGGACCACGACGACGACGACGACGACGAGGACCACGACGACGATCTCGAGGTCGACGAGGACGGCTTCGCCGACCTTGATGAGCACGATCTGCATGACCACGAGGATGACGATCTGCTCGACGACGACGCGGACCACGACGACGCGGACCACGACGACGCGGCCGAAGAACCGTCGCTCGACGACGAGGAATGACCGCCGAATATTCAGCAGCTTCATAGCGAATTGTCAGATACTGGGAGCATGAGCACGCAGAACAAGGGTCCCCGCATCCTCATCGTCGACGATGAGCCGAGTATCCGCGAACTCCTGAGCACCAGCCTCCGCTTCGCGGGCTTCGGTGTCCGGGCCGTCAGCAACGGCGCGCAGACCATCTCGGCCGTACTCGAGGAGGAGCCCGACCTCATCATCCTCGATGTCATGCTGCCCGACATGAACGGCTTCAGCGTGACCAAGCGCCTGCGCTCCGCCGGTTATACGGCGCCGATCCTCTTCCTCACGGCGAAGGACGAGGTCGAGGACAAGGTGCAGGGCCTCACCGTGGGCGGCGACGACTACGTGACCAAGCCGTTCAGTCTCGACGAGATCATCGCGCGCATCAAGGCGATCCTCCGTCGCACGATCCAGGAGAACGAGGAGGCCGTGATTGAGAGCGGCCCGATCGTACTCGACCAGGACACGCACGAGGTGAGCGTCGACGGTACGCCGGTCGAGTTGAGCCCCACGGAGTTCAAGCTGCTGCGCTACCTCATGCAGAACGCCAACCGCGTGCTCTCGAAGGCGCAGATCCTCGATCACGTCTGGGAGTACGATTTCAACGGCGACGCCGGCATCGTGGAATCGTACATCTCGTACCTGCGGCGCAAGCTCGACCCGCTGACCGAGGAATCGCTGATCCAGACCAAGCGCGGCTTCGGATACATGCTCAAAGTCGACGCGAAGTAGCCGATGGCCGGCCAGGTCGAGCGGCGCCAGGGCGGGGAGCGGAGCGAGTCTCGCTGGGCCGATGTCTCGCTACGCACCAAGATCACGGGCGTCACGGTCTTCATCCTCACGCTCGGGCTGATCGTCGCCGGCATCGGCACGCAGTCGTTTCTGCGGCAGCAGCTCATCGCGCTGCAGGACACCGAATTGAGGCAGACGCTGAGCAGCCCGCTCGACGTGCTCGGGCCCGGCGCCGACACACGCGCGCTCACCTGCCTGGACGTGCAGAATTCGCGCAGCCCGTTCTACGTGGCGATCCTCGATCCCACGGGCGCGGTGAGCTGCGACAACTCGCGCGAGGGCAGCAAGGTGAAGCTGCCGAGCGTGCCCGCCGGCCTCACCCCCGACCAGGCGCAGAAGAATCCGGGTGCCGTGCTCGATCTCAGCGCCTCGGACGGCGTCTCGTGGCGCGCCGTCGTGACGCCGATCTCCGGGCACAACGACACGCTGGCCGGCACGCTGCTCATCGCCTCCTCGACCGCCGGCGTGAACCAGACGATCAACCGCTTCGCGTTCGTGTTCACCGCATTCAGTCTCGCCGTGCTGATGCTCGGCGCCGTGCTCACCCGCATCCTCGTGATCAATACGTTCGCTCCGCTCTTCGAGGTCGAGCGCACGGCGCTCGAGATCTCGCGCGGCGACTTCTCGAAGCGCATCATGGTGGCGAGCCCGCACACCGAGGTCGGCCACCTCGGGCAATCCCTCAACTTCATGCTCGATCGCATCGACGCCACCTTCGAGGAGCGGGCGCGCACCATCGAGCAGATGCGCCGCTTCATCGGCGACGCCGGGCACGAGCTGCGCACCCCGCTCGTTTCGGTGCGCGGCTACGCGGAGCTCTACCGCATGGGCGCGCTCGAAGGCGAGGAGCAGGTGGGGCAGGCGATGGAGCGCATCGAGAAGGAGGCGATCCGCATGACCTCGCTGGTCGAGGATCTCCTGGCCCTCGCCCGCCTCGACGAGCGGCGCCCGCTCGAGCTCACCGACCTGCCGTTGAATCAGCTCGCCGCCGATACCGCGATGGACACCATGGCGCAGGATCCGGATCGCCGGGTGAGCGTGGTCGAGGATCCGACGAACCCCATCGTCACGGGCGACGAGCACAAAGTGCGCCAGGTCATGACGAACCTCATCGGCAATGCGCTACGCTACAGCCCCGAGGGCAGCCCACTGGAGATCCAGGTCTCTTCGGATCGCGAGCGCGGGGTGGCAGCGTTCTCAATTGTGGATCACGGCGAGGGCATCCCCGAGCAGTTCCGCGACAAGATCTTCGACCGCTTCTGGCGCGCCGACAATTCGCGCAACCGCGAAACGGGAGGGTCGGGCCTCGGACTCTCGATCGTGCAGTCGATCGTCGCCGCGCACGACGGCTCGGTGAGCGCGGATGAGACGCCCGGCGGCGGCGCGACGTTCCGGGTCGAGCTGCCGATGCAGCCCGCGAGCTGAGTCGCCCGAGGTTCGGCGGCCGATCCGGCTTCGGCGCCTGGATCCGCGATCGGCGCCTGGATCCGGAGCTGCGGCGCCCGGTGAGCTATCTGCAGAACGTACGCGGGGCACCCCGGGCTGGAGGATACGCTGCGCAGATCTCGTACGGAGCGCTGGTCGCGCCCGGCCAAGAAGCGCACGCACCCGGCCGCGGGGGACGCCCATGCACTGGCGGGATCCGGCTCGACACGCGCGGGATCCGCGCCCAAGGCGCGACCCCGGCGCCGACCCAGCAGCGCACACCCAGTGATCTGCGCAATCCAAGCCGGAATCGGGGAATCGGGCTTGGATAGTGCGGATCCCTTGGATGGCGCAGGAGCACAGGAGCACAGGAGCACAGGAGCACAGGCGCACGCACGCACCGGCGCACGCACCCGCGCGGGCCCGTGCGCAAAAGCGGGGCCGCACGCAAAAGCGGGGCCGCACCCAAAGGCGCGACCCCGCTTCTGAACCGGGACTTAGAAGTCCATGCTGCCCGGGTCGACAGCCGGCGCCGCGGCGGGCTCGGGCTTGTCGGCCACGACGGCC
>JAGQTL010000078.1 GCA_020439035.1 Leucobacter sp.
GGAGGGCGGGAGGTGGGAGGGGGGGAACGGCAGGCTCAGCCGACCCCTGCCCCGGCCACCCCATCGAACACCAGGCGTCCGGCGATCGCGAGCATAGTCGCGGCGACGCACCAGTCGAGGATCCGCCAGGCGAGCGGCCGGGCGAAAAAGCGGGTGAGCAGCCGCGCCCCGTACCCGAGCACCAGGAACCACGCGATGCTCGCGACAGCGCCGCCCACCCAGAACCACCAGCGGCCCGGGTCGCCCTGGGCGTTGCCGATCGAGCCCATGAGCAGCATCGTGTCGAGGTAGACGTGCGGGTTCAGGTAGGTGATGGCGAGGCACGCGAGGATCGTGCGCCGCAGCGACACCTCGGCGCCGCCATCCGCGATCAGCGCCTCAGGCCGCATCGCCCGCCGCATCGCGCTCCACGCGTACCAGAGCAGGAAGGCGACGCCGCCCCAGCGGATGATCTCGAGCACGACCGGCGCGCGTTCGACCACGAAACCGATACCGACAATGCCGAGCAGTTCGAGCAGCGCGTCGGTGAGGCCGCAGATGAGCACGACCGGCAGCACGTGCTGCCGCCGGATGCCCTGCTGCAGTACGAAGGCGTTCTGCGCGCCGATCGCCACGATGAGCGAGAGTCCGCTGCCGAGGCCGATGAGCGCGGGAGTGAGCATACGGATGACGTTATGCCCAGGCCCGGCGTTCGCGCCAATCGAGTGCCCCGCCCCACCGGCACCGCTAGGCTCGACAGCGGCGAGAGGAGAGCGCATGCTCGGGGTGCTGCAGGGCTTCACCTTGATCCTCGGCGTCATCGGTGCGGGCTACCTTGCCGGCGTGCTGGGCATCGTGAAGGGCGATCAGCGGCTCGTCCTCAACAACGTCGCCTTCTACATCGCGACCCCGGCGCTCCTCTTCGACGTGATCCACGACAGCGATCCGAAGGTCCTCCTCTCGCCGGTGATCCTCGCGACGTCTGCCGCGGCCATTCTCGCCGCGGCGACCTACCTCGTCATCGCGCGACTCCGCTTCCGGGGAGATATCGGCAGCCTCACCCTCGGCGCCACGAGTTCGGGCTACGTGAACTCCAACAACCTGGGCCTCCCCGTCGCGCTCTACATCCTGGGCGACGCCGCGTACGTCGCGCCCCTGATCCTCGTGCAGGTCGTCATCTACGCGCCGATCATCCTCGCCATCCTCGAGATGACCCGCGGCAACCGCAGCGGCGCCGGCATCGCCCTCGCGCGCGCGGCGTCCAATCCGATCATCATCGCCTCGCTGCTCGGCTTCCTCGTGGCGCTCTTCGGGTGGGAACTGCCCGCCGTCGTCTTCGGGCCGATCGAGATGCTCGGCGCGGCCGCCGTCCCCATGATCCTTATGAGCTTCGGGGTGTCCCTGTACGGGCAGCGCACCCTTCAGCCGGGCACCGGGCGCGCATCGGTGATCACGTCATCAATCATCAAGGTGTTCCTGATGCCGCTCTTCGCGTGGGTCATCGCCCGCGCCATCGGCCTCGACGCGCACTCCGTGTTCGTCGCCACGACCATCGCCGCGCTGCCGACCGCACAGAACGTCTACAACTATGCCGCGACCTACCGTCGCGCCGAGGTCATGGTGCGCGACACCGTCTTCATCACGACGTTCGCGTCATTGCCCGTGATCGCGATCATCGCCCTCCTGCTCGGCGGCTGAGCGCTCACCGGCGCGTCGCCACGCGTGGATCGCCGGGCCCGCAGCCGATCGGGAACAGAATCGCCCGGTACGCCGTTGCATCTGATCGTGCGCGGCGAGCCCCGCCCTGCCGCACGAGAAGCGCGAACGAGCAGAAAGAGCCTGGATGACCTCCCGCAACGCAGACACGAGCACCCCCGTGCTCGAGCCGATCGCCAGCCGCTGGAGCCCGCGCGCATTCGACGAGACGCACGCCTTCGCCCCCGGCGCCCTGCGCAGCCTGCTCGAGGCGGCGCGCTGGGCGCCGAGCGCGCGCAACACGCAACCGTGGCGCTTCATCGTCGCGCACCGCGGCAGCACGAGCTTCGCGAGGATCACGGATGCGCTCGTGGAGTCGAACGCGAACTGGGCGCGCCGCGCCTCCGCGCTCATCGTCAACACCGTCCGCCTCGAGGACGAGGATGGATCACCGCTGCCATGGTCGGTGTACGACCTCGGGCAGGCGGTCTCGAGCTACAGCCTGCAGGCTCGCTCGGAGGGCCTGTACGTGCATCAGATGGGCGGCTTCGACCACGACGCCATCCGCGAGTCGTTCAACCTGGAGCGCCACATCGAACCGATCTCGGTGGCCGCGGTCGGCGTGCTCGGCGATCCCGCCATCCTCACGGAACGGCAGCAGTCGCGCGAGACGGCGCCGCGCGCCCGGCACGAACTCGGCGAGATCGTGCTCGTCGACGACTGACGCGGCCGACGGCTGATACGGCCCACGGCGTCGGGTTCCCCGTCCAGTCCGTGCCGTACGGCGAGTGCACGGCGGCGACGCGAACTCAGTCGGTCGCGGTGAAGACGGACTCGGCGTCGTCGAGGCGGAGCGCCTGGATGAGTTCTCCGGCGTGCCGCGTCGACACGATGACCCGGGCGAAGCGGTCGAAGGCGACCCCGTCGCCCGTGCCGTCATCCGCATTCGGCGGCACCGCGATCCACCCGCCGCCCTCATCGGCGGCCTCGGGCGGCTCCAGGTCGATGACCACCGCCGGTCGGCCGCTGCGTGCCACCACGAAGTCACGGCCCGCGAGCGCGCGCCAGGTGCCGAGCGCGAGCTTGCGCGGCAGGTAGGCGCCCGGGGCGCGAACCCCGCGCAGCCACACCCACGGGTCATCGGTGATCACCGCTGAGGTGATCGAGGCGCGATCGAGCACCACGTCGCCCCGGCGTACGGCGAGCGTCTTCTCGGCTGCGGTCAGTCGAATCACCACTCGATCGGGGTAGACCTCAACACGCGCCATGCACTCCAGTTTGCCCCGGGATCGTGCGGCGCACGGCATATGGCGCACGGACGCCGCCGAATCGTTACTCTCGGGGCGACGAACGGGGCGGCGAACCGGGCGGCTAATCGAGCATGTCGCTCTGATCGATCGCCGATTCGACGGTCTCGATCAGCGCGCGCTTGGCCTCACTGTCGCTGTGGTCGGGGCTGTGGCGGAGGCCCGCCGCGACCGCTTCCTCGTGCGTGTGCGGACCCACGCACGCGACGATCGTCTCGGCGGGCAGCTCGGGGAACTGCGCGGCGACCTCGCGCCCGATGCGCGGGGACGCGACGAGGAGCGCATTGATCCGCCCCGATTCGACGTCTTCGCGAATGTGCGCCGAGGCCGGCACGCCGATCGTGCGGAACGCGACGACCTGGGTCACATCATGCCCGCGGTCGATCAGGCCCGAAGTCAGCACGGGCCGCGCCACATCGCTGCGCAGCGTGAGTACCTTCAGCACACGGCCCTCGTCGATCTCCGGCCAGACCTCGAGCAGCCCGGCCGTCGTGTGGTTCTCCTCCGACGGCATGCGGCTCACCTGGTAGCCGGCGCTCACGAACGCCTGAATCGTCGCCTCGCCCACGGCGGCGAGCTTCGTCTCCGGGGGGATGACGGCGTTGTGGTGCGCGAGCACGTCGGCGACGGTGGCACTCGTGGCCGTGATCCAGTCGTAGTAGCCCGCCTCGAGCCGTTTCAGGGCTTCGACCAGCCGATCCTCTTCGCTCGTGTGCGCGAAGTCGACGAGCGGTGCGATCACCGTGTTGGCACCCTGCTCCCGCAGGGCGGTCGCCACGAGGTCGCCCCACGTGCCGCCGCGCGGCACGAGCACGCGCAGGCCGCCGAGAGGCTTGGTGCCAGCAGTCATGAACCCCACTTACCTCGGCGAACACGGAAAAGGCCAAACCCACGACTCCGGTCCCCCGCGACTCAGGTCTAGCCTGTCCCTATTCTCACCCTCTGCCGGGAGCAACGCAAAACTGAGCGACGGCTGCGGCGGAACGCAATGCAAACGTGACCTGGTGCCGGGCCGCGGAATGGAGCGGGATCGCGCTGCGAAACCGGCACCGCCGGGCGGGATCCGACTACCGGAGCGCGCGGCGCACGGCGCGGGCGATGCCCCAGGCGGCGAGGCCGGCCGCTGCGGCCACCGCGGCAACGCCGAGCGCGAAGCCGAGCGGGTTCTCCCGCCGCTCCGCCGAGATGCGATGCCCGGCACGCGCGACCGCGTCGTCGATGCGCTGCGCGTAGTCGAGCCGCTCGCGCAACTGCCCGAGCGTGTCGTACAACTCGGTGCGGGCCTGCCGCGCGGCGGCGAGCCCCTGTTCGTTCTGAGCCCGGTTCACGCCCGCTCCTCGCTCTCACCCATTCGACGCGCAACCGGCCCGTCGCCGGAGGGCGCATGCGCCGAGCTGTTGAACCTCATGTCGCCGAAGGCATGCAGGTCGTCCTCGACGCGGTCGATGGTCGCCTCGGGCACCGGGATGCCGCGCTTGATCACCGCGATCCCGCCGACGATCGCCGCCGCGGCGAGGAGGAGGAGGCCGGCGCCGACGACGAGGGCCGAGAGCCAGAGCGGCCAGACCACGTTCAAGCCGGCAATCGCCGCGGCGACGAACGCCGAGAGCGCGAAGAAGACGAAGAACAGCGCGACCACGATGGCGAGTGCGCCGACGCCCGCACGCTTGGCCTTCGCGGTGATCTCGCGCTTGGCGTTCTCGTACTCGGCCTTGGCCAGACTTACGACCTGCGCCGGCAGTCGTGCGAGCAGTTCGAACGTGCCCGGCTGGTCACGACGCCTCATGAGCCGCCCTTCGCGCGGCGCGCGGCGCCCGACCCCTTCGACTCGCCCGAGCGGCGCGGGGCGGCCTTCGGCTCCGACGCCGACGGCTCGGCGTCGGCGTCCTCCGCCGGTGCCGCCGTTGCGGTGGCCGGCTGTTCGGCCTCAGCCCGCGGCTCGCCGGGACGCTGCTTCGGCTGGACGAAACCGCTCAGCACATCCGCGCCAACGCGCGCGACGAAGACCTTCACGGTCTCCGCCCGCTCGTCCACGGCGTCGCGCACGGCGGAGACCCCGCGCTGCACCGGTTCCGTCTGCCAGAGATGCTGTGCGCCCCGCTTGATTTGCTCGTAGCGCTCACGGCCGGCACGGGTACCCAGAACATAACCGACCGCAGCGCCCAGCACGAACGCGATCTTGCCTCTCATGGTTCCTCCCTGCCCCGCGACGCGCTCCGCCGCGGTAGTGGCACCAGCCTAGCGCGCATGGGGCGCTGATCATATTCCAAAACCGAAATACGTCGGCGCATCACTCGCTCAGCCCGAGCAGGCGCCTGCGGAGCTCAACGGCGCCGTGGTGACCCGCTGCGACAGCGGCGGCGAGATCATCGCCGTGCAGGGCGCGCCCGAGCACGAGCAGCGTCGGATGCTCCTGCTGCCACCGCTCGAGAGACGCGGCGGCGTCCTCGCGCGCCGCAATGGTCGCAAACGGAGCCGCCAGTCGTCCGACGACGGGCCGCGCACCCGGCACGGGCTGGATGTCGGTCCCCGCGAGCAGCGCGAGGAGTTCCTCCGCCGACTTCGACGCCGATTCCCGCGCTTCCTCGGCGCCCGCGCGCGCGCGGCTCAGCGCCCGGAGCCGGGAAACGCCTGAGTCCTGGCGCCGGATGCGGAGGCTCCACTCGCCCAACGCGTCCACCGCGTCCTCACCCGGATCGATGCCGGCCGTTTCCTGTATGGCGATGTCGACATATACGCGCGTTCCTCCGCGCGACGCGGCCGCGGCGATCGCCATGGCCTCGCCCGGGAGCACCGGTTCCCCCGCCGGCTGCTCGGGCCCGACTGCGCGCGGAAGCCCGACGACGAGCGCGCGGGCCTCGATGCGCGCACCGTCTTCCCCGAGCGTCGCGACCCACGACCCGTCCGCGGCTGCCTCGAGGCTCGCGGCTCCGGTGTCGAACACCGATGCGTCGAAGTTCATCAGTCTCCGAAGCGCCGCCCGCTGCGCGGCCGGCCATCCGGCCGCCGACTGGACGCCGGTTTCACGTGCAACATACCGCTCGGAGTATGCGAGCGCCGCTGAGGTGAGGGATCCGGTCCTCGAGAGCGCCTCATTGAGCCCCGGTGCCGCGAGCGCGGTGTCGATGTCGGCCGCCGCGACCCCGTACCGCTCGCGCAGCAGCGGCTCGCACAGCCGCTCGAGCGCGGCCGGTCCGATTCGGTTGCGGATCAACCGGCCGAACGACCGGGTCTTGCCGATCGTGAGCAGCGGCGTCAGGCGATCGAGATAGGCGCGCAGGGCGCTGCCCGTGCCGAGCAGGCGCATGGCGGAGACCGAGAGGGGCATCGCCGGGATGCCGAAGACCGCGGGGTCGGCTTGCGGGGCCCACTGCCCCGCGCGATCCCGGAGCAGCGGCGGTCGATACGGGGCCCGCGCGAGCGCGAGGCCCGACTCCTCGCGCGGTGCCACGGAATCGGATCCGGTGCCGAGGTCGCCGCCCGCCGTGCCACCCTGGGTCGAGCCGGCGCGGGGCTCGGGCGCATGGGGCAGCGGCGTCGCGAGGCGCTGCATCGCCCCGGCGATCGCGCCGTCGGGATCCCGCTCGGCGGCCTCCGGCAGATCCTCGGCACCGGGCAGCACGGCGACGCGGAGCCCGACCTCGGCCAGATCGAGGGCGGCGAAGAGCTCGGGCAGGCCGTGCCCGATGACGAGCGCGTCGAAGCGATCCATCAGGCGTCGTGCCGACCCGGATCGGTCGCCGACGCGCCGGGCGGCGGCGTCGAGGGCATGGGCGCTCCG
Organism: Leucobacter sp.; assembly: GCA_020439035.1. Taxonomy (GTDB): domain Bacteria; phylum Actinomycetota; class Actinomycetes; order Actinomycetales; family Microbacteriaceae; genus Leucobacter. The sequence goes on from JAGQTL010000078.1 coordinate 6,763, forward strand.
GGTGCCGCGGGCATCGCCGGTGCGACCGGCGCCGCCGCGACCTCGACCAGGTCGATGCGCGTGCGCACGCCGTCGCGGCGGCGGAAGTCGCGATCCACCCACCAGGCGTACAGCCCGAACCCGACGAGCGCCATGATCGCCGAGCTCGGGCCGCCGCCGTCGGACGTCTGCTTCGTGTCGCCGCCCGCGCCGGTCGCCATGACCACGAACGCCACGACGTTGTTGACCACGTGCAGGCTGATCGCGGCCTCGAGTCCGCCCGTGCGCACGCTCAGCCACCCGGCAACGAGCGCCAGCATGACCACCGAGATCCAGCCCCAGACGTCGTAGATGTGCGAGAAGCCGAAGGCGATGGCCGGGATCGCGATGGGCAGCCAGGGCCCGCGCAGGAACGCGGTGATCGCGTTCCCGCCTCGCGCTCCGCCGAGCCACGCGCCCAGCGTCTGCATGAACATGCCGCGGTAGACGACCTCCTCGGCCGTCGCCTGCAGCGGCACGAGCAGCAGCGCGATCACGATCGACCAGAGCGCGGCCGTCATGTCGAGGCCGGGCAGCGGGGTGAACTCCTCAGCGGCTTCGCCGGGCTCGAACACGAACGAGAGTGCGATGCCGAGCGCGTTCATCACGAGCAGCGATCCGACCGCCGGCAGCAGCGTGCGCCAGATCCACCGCCAGCGGATCCGCAGCGCGACCGACCAGAGCCGCTTGGACGGGGTGAGCCCCACGCTCAGCATCGCAAGCAGCGCCGCGGGCAGCATCAGGGCGACCGAGCCAAGCGTCAGCAGCATCGACATCGGGTTCTGCGTGTCGGGGATCGAGAGATCCATGAGCGCGTCGCTCGCGAGGGGATCGACGCCCGAGACCGCCAGATACGGCAGCATGACGAGGAGCCCGAACGCGACCGAGAGCGTGAGGTAGTAGATCGTGGCGAGCACCACGAGCAGCAGCGGCTTCCACCACCGGTAGCGGCGCGCGCCGCGAAGCAACTGGTGGTATTCGAGCGGCGGGGTCTCGCGCCACTGCGGTGCCGGCGGCGGCACGGCCCAGGCCCACTGCGGCGGTTGAGCCGGCGCCTGCTGCTGCGGCTGCTGCTGCGGCTGCTCAGGCTGCTCAGGCTGCAGAGGCTGAGGCTGCTGCGCCGCCGGCACGGCATCACCGCCGTGGGGCGCGGGCGTCGGCGCCGCGGGCTCGGAAGCCGGTTCGGCGGGTTCCCCGAAATCGGGCGTCGGACTCGTCATGCCTTCAATCCTCGCACTCCTTCCGCAGAGCCGCGGCTCGCGACGGGCGCTCAGGCTCCGCGGAGGCGCGCGGCCAGGTACGCGTGAAGTTCGGCCCGCGGCACGCGCTCCTGCTGCATGGAATCGCGCTCGCGCACGGTCACCGCGTCGTCGTCGAGCGAGTCGAAGTCGATCGTCACGCAGAACGGCGTGCCGATC